>JAHDHB010000026.1 GCA_020631545.1 Saprospiraceae bacterium
CGAAAAAGGCATTTTTTTGCCATCGCTAGTCATCGGTTGAAGGCAAAACGCAATGTCCATCCCGCATTCAACTGATGACGCTACACAGTTTAGCACTTCCCAATAATAGAGTTCTAGAAGACCAAAGTTAGATTTGCTATTTCAAGCTTAGGAGCTGTTAAGACAGCCTTTACAAGGCCCTATATCGAGGAGATACAGAAAAAGGTGTGGTTTTAGGTACGTTCAATTCGATTTTAGAATAAGACATCGAAACCTTTACGGCTCCAGTCTCCTCGCTAGTCATTTCGATATTTCGAGCACAGGCAATGGATTTTGAACCTTGGTTCTTGTAAGAACCAAAATCCATTTTTATAGTCCGTCCATGCGTCATATCCTCCAATAACATTTGCTGCAAAAGAAAAGTGGTTGGCTCTAGGAGATAGGTATTTCGCATATCATCATCCGCCGTAGTCAAGCGATAAGAAGGCGGAGCAATAGCCGACTTCGGCTTGCCAAGGTCATGATAAATCGAATTTCCGACGATGAGTTGTTGTAGCGTATTGAAATCTACATCAATATTGTACTTTCGTTTGAGGTAGCCAAAATCCCTAGCGTAATACTCCCGTTGAAGACGATTAATAATAAAAATAGAATCAGGTGTAATCAAAGCGCGTCCGCCCTCAATCCCCAGTTTTTTTACATTGAGCCAAATGAGGCTATCTTTTCTGACCTTAATCGTCGAAGAAAAACTTTGATTGGTATATTTATCTTGGTATCGGACATTGGCTTTAGTGGTAAACCATTCAAAATCAATTTGATTGCTTTTTAGTTTTTTCAGTAAAGCAGTAGCCGATTTTTTCTTTAAATCTCCAGTTCCCTGCTTCTGTGTTTTGCAAGCAGAAAAGGATATGAAGACTAGAGGCAACAACCATAAAACGCTCCATGGTCGAATTGAAATTACAGCTTGTTTCACCATAAGTAGTCACTATTTAACGATACGCTTATTCGCAATTTTTTGCTCCAAATCCTTAGACGTACTACCGAATTCCTGCGCCTTTTGCCAATATTTTACAGCTTCTTCAATCTCATTCAGTTGATAAAGCGTATCACCATAGTTTTCTAGAATTTCAGGACTCTTGTTGCCGCCAAGCGGAAGAGCTTTTCCTATCCATTTTTTAGCCTCAGCATATTTCTTTTGCTGGTACAATACCCAACCATAAGTATCTAAAAAGTTGGGTTCATCAGGAGCCAAAGCATTCGCTTTTTCAGCCATTTTAGCAGCCTTATCCAATTCCACCCCACGCTCAGCCAAGTAATAACTATAATTGTTAAGCGTAGAAGGATTTTACGAATTTAGCTCCAACGCTTTCTCAAAAGACTCATTCGATTTCTTAGGGTTGTTTACGTAGTGGTAACTGCTTCCCAATTGCATTAAAATTTGCTCTTTCATCGCCGTATTCTTCCCCACCATAAAAAGTGCTTGTTGAAACACATCAATTGCTTCAGAATGCTTGTTTTTCTGGCTATTCGCAATGCCGTTGAAGAAAAAAGAAAGCGGTTGATTAGGGAAAATCTCCATCGCATTCTCACTACTCTTAAGCAATTCATCGGTTTGGCCAAGCGCAGAATTTAAGTATAAAATCTGCTCCCAAACCGTATAAATATCCTTTTTCAGTTTTACCGATTTTTCATACTGAACTAAAGCTTCTTTAGGCTTATTGGCGTGATTGAGCATATCCCCATGTATCGCAAAAGCCTTAGCTTCCTCCGGGTGTGCTTCCGTTAAAAGTCGAGTCAATGCGATCGCTTCGGTAGCTAATTTCTCATCTTGCGATTCCCCCACTAAGGAGATATAAGGAATGATTTCTTGAATTTTTACATCGATATTCAAATCTGGATTACTAAAAATGCTTTGCAAAGCGTGCAGATATTCAGCATTTTGTCCTTCTGCATGGAAGTTCTCAGCAATAGCCAAATTGGCGATAGGTTCATTAGGATCCAGCGTCAAGACTTTTTTGTAAACCTCTCTAGCTTTATCCATATCCCCCGTTTTTTCATGATGTTCCGCTAGCATCAATAAGTAATCGGTATTTCTAGGAAATACTTTTGCTAAAGTTTCCAGCTCTTGTGCTGCCTTAGCAGGTTTTTTCAAAGCGAGGTAAAGCGCATGTTTTCTAGTCGCCGTTTCTTCATTTACCCCCATGGTACTTTCAATCTCATTGTAGACCTTGATAGCCTGCTCCGCTTTTCCACTTTTCGCATAAATCAACGCTCGTTCAAACTGAAAACCCATCTCCTCAGGAGCCAACTTCACGAGATGATCAAAAACAACGGCGGCATCTTTATACTGATCCTTGTCTGTCAAAACATCTGCATAGAGTGTATTGTACCAAATATTATCTGGCGCAAGGCTAAGAGCTTCTTGAATTTTTTTCTTGGCTTCATTCAAGTTTCCCTCGGTGATATGAATACGCGCCAATTCGTAGAAGGCGGCATGATTCTCCTTGTCCTTTTTGACAACCTCTTCAAAAAGGTATTTTGCATTATCAATATTGCCCAAGACCTTTTCCTTATTGGCTTCAATATATACTTTTTGTACCTGTACTTCTTTATCCGTAGGTCTTTGGGCATAGATAGAAGAGAATTGGCTGATACCAATTACACAGATGGCTAGAAGGAAAAGTTGAAGGCTATTTTTATGCATGTCATTGTTTTTGATAGAATGTGGGAGTAAGTCAAAGCTGTTTTATAGCAGATGCTTTTATACTAATGGCTGATTTTTTAAGTTAAAAACTAGTTTGAAATTAGTTCAACTAAACTTCGTTACCCCATAGATTACTAAGCGTACCCTCACAAAATAACGTTAAATCTAATGGCTTTGTTGCAAATACAACAAGTTTAAGAGAACGTTAATAGTCTAAAAGTGTTCGACGCTTCGCTTGAAAAGACACCTTGACATAGGACAAAGGACATAGGACATAGGACAAACCGCGATAGCTATCGGGATTTCAACTTCGTTGAATAAAAGAACGTAGCTCTTTTTATATCCAAACCTTAATGTCTTTCCTCTTCTTCATCTTGAAACCCTTGAAAAAATATCATGAAAATTTTCTCACGATAAAGATCACTCAAGCGACTAAATCGCGCAATAATCTCCAATACTAACGACACGTTTTTCAGGGCTGCACTCAGCTTTATTGCCTATCATTGAATTCGTTAAAACGACATTGCTTACCTTGGCATCATTTTGCACTAGGGAATTTTGAATAACCGAACTACTTACAACAGAACGGTGACCAATAGAAGCATGAGGGCCAATTATAGAGTTTTCAATCACAACATTTTCTCCAATAAAACAAGGAGGAATGATGGTAGAATTAACCAGCTTTACGGTATCCGATACAAGTTTCGTGCCCTTGTGGATTTCCAACATTCGCTGATTGCTGTAAACCACAGCTTTTTTATTGCCACAATCCAACCACTCTTGTATTTCGGTAGGGTAGAATTGACTTCCTTTTTGACGCATATTTTCAAGAGCATTGGTCAATTGATATTCTCCTTTTTCCTTAATATCATTGTCCAATAAATATTGCAATTCATGCTTTAAGTATTCACCATCTTTAAAATAGTAAATTCCTACGATGGCCATGTCAGAGACAAATTCCGTAGGTTTTTCTACAAAATTGGTAATATATCCTTCCTTATTTAATTCTACTACACCAAATGCAGAAGGATCTTCCACACGCTTCACCCAGATCATACCATCTTTTTCTCTATCCAATTTAAAATTAGACTGGAATAAAGTGTCGGCAAAAGCAACAATACAATTTCCAGATAAACTATCAGCAGCACACAAAATGGCATGAGCCGTACCAAGCGGTTCGTCTTGATAATAAATGGAACCTTTAGCGCCCAAATCTTTAGCGACAGAAAGCAGTAAATCTTCCGCTTCCTTGCCAAAATCACCTATAATAAAAGCAATCTCCTCTAAAGCTCCGCTAAAGGATTTTGCTAGGTCTTCTACCATTCGTTGCACAATAGGTTTACCAGCGACCGGCATAAGTGGTTTTGGTACAGTAAGTGTATGAGGTCTCAATCTTGAACCTCGCCCCGCCATTGGAATAATGATTTTCATGTATTCGTTCTATTTCGTAGTTATATTCTCCTTAAAAAGTCGACGAAAGTATCGTTTGCTACATACGAGTAGGAGATGACTGAAAATAACGATATTTTCATTTTACCGACTTATTGCAGGATCAAAGATAAGGTAATTTTATTGGCTAAAAGCTAGATTTTTGTTTTTTGACAATTTCTGTCCTATCATCGGTTTTAACGGACCAGTCCTAGCCCTAGAATTCAGAGGAAACGAAGGAGGAAAATAGGCATGGAGGCAACTCGTAATTCGTAATTCCTCACGCCTAATTTTGTTAATGACACATCTCTCTAAAGGTAGCCCCTGAATTTATTCAAAAAATTCAGGGGCATAGAAAAAGGGGTTTTCGTTGGATTTTATGAAGGAAAGCAAGTGAAAGCAGCACCTACCACTGTACAGCCTTATTTCGATAATTCCAAGTGATACTACGGTCAGCGGCATTTGTAGAACCACTTAAATTAGCATCTTCCATGAGGTAGCCCGTTTGGTTTCTACCATTCCAAGTAGCGCTACGGTCGGCGGCATTGATAGCATCGTCAGCGGTGACATCTCCAGGGAATAAGGCATAGACGTTATTTAGCGTGGCTTGTGCATTAGTCCCATAGGCTGGTGTTGTGGTAAAATCAACAAGTACTGCTTGGCTACTAAGGGAGATGAGGCTAGAAGTTCTGACGTCCAAATGATTGCGATGTCGAAGACCGATATAATACTCATCAGCGGCTAAATCTCGGAAAACGAGGGGCGAAAAGCCGTCAGGTTCTACCACATCACCATCGCGTTGTAGCAAGGCGGCTTTGGTATAGAGTACGGTGCTCGGGTCGTTTTTATCCAAGGCTTCTAGCAATACCCAATCAACGATTTCGTCATTTGCATTGGTAGGGACATAGTTTAAATCACGCATTTCATTCCCAGAGTAATTCCAAGGAGCAGCAGCATAAGGCTGACTTTCTGGTAGGATACCTGCAAGATTAGCTTCCATCATTCCTGCATTGTTGTCAAAAGGTCCTGCTAGGAAGGCTTTGATGTCAAGGCGTATTTCTTCTTGATAGATGTCCACCAAAGTTTTACCATTATTCTCTTCTAAATCAATATAATGTACTTGGTTGCCAATGCTTACCGTCCACTCTGTAGTCGTTGAGTCGTAGGTAGTAATGGGTAAAGGTTGACCAGCATCATAGGGATAAAACAATACTTTAAAATCAGGGCTGACGACATCCGCTTCAATGACTAATCGGTCACAAATATTACCACGGAAATTAGTAAATTGATCGGTATAGGCTGGAGCCGTGCCGGGTATGTATCCTTTATTGTCAAGAACTCTTACAAGCAATTTCCTTGTGCCATTGGCTTCTTGTAGAATAATATCGTGGCGATAATCCGTAGGATCAAGATTAACATCGGTACTTTCTATAGATAGATCCGAAGCGATTTGAGCTAACCATTTGTAATTGTTGATGTTATTGTCTTTTTTGATGTCGTCAACAACCAGTAGGAACGGATAATCTCCTCTAGCCATCGCTACGGTGCGGTATACCTTCTCCATGGTATTGAAAGGTCTTTTGACATAGCCAGAGATGACGCCTTCAGGGCCATTCCAATTGCCTCTATTGTAGTAGTCAATATCGTAGTAGCTTTCAGGTTGAGGTTGGTATTGGAAATCATTGGGCGTTTCTGTTACTTGTGTCCAACCACTAGGGATACTAGCGTCTTGCATCCATTCCCAAGAGTAAGGATAAGTAGCATCCCCAGAAATTTGTACATCAGTACCATCTTCTTGGAAATCGGTAACTCTTCCTGGTACCCGGCCATTTCTATTATCAACATGGGAACCAATGTCGTTAACAACGATGCAACTGTGGGCATTAGTTTCAGGTATTTCATTACCAAAAGCATAGCGAACCCAAATACGTCCATGGCTACTAAGGGTAAAGTTGTTTCTATCGGCATAGGTGTGTCCTCCTAGGTCTTGACGGCAATGGAAATGACTCAACATAGCATCTGAGCTACCAGAACTACGCATTGTGGCTAGTCCTCGTATAGGAGCGAAAAAACTCAAATCCTCTTCAGTATAAGCGGCTTCACCTTGTGTACTGTAGTCCCCTGCTTGGTAGTCTTTTGCATAAATAGCAGCACAAAGCAAACCATTAAAATAGCCTCTAGGCTCAATTTGTTGATAAACATAGCCTGTGGTAGGAACAACGGTAGAGGATTCAATGTAGCTTCGCCAAGCTAAGTCAACAGCGGGATTGTTGGGCATCATCCATTTGGCGCCTAAAATGTCCATTGCATTTAACTTGTATTTCCCTAATATGGGGTCAGGGCCAGTCCCTCCCCAAGCATCTGTACCTATAAAACCAGCACCAAAAGGTTGATTGATGGCAGGGATAAATTCAGACATATAATTGCGTACATGAGGATGCCCAAGTAGGCTATAACCTCGTTTGGCCATGGCAATGATAGACGTATTAAACTGGTAGTTTTTTCCTAGCCCTTCGTAAGGCGCTCCGGATTCATACCAGCCGTAAGTGATAAAATTGCGGTAAACTCTACAAAATTCTTCGGTAATTTCAGGCTTATAGCCTTCTTCTCCTTCGATGGATAGATTGATATAAAGCTCAAAGCTGTTTAGGCTAGCCCAGTTACTTGTAGTAGCATAAGGCTCTACATTATAACCATATAGCACTTGATCGTCAATCATTCTAGCGATACCTGCTCGAACAATATCACGCTGTGCAGGATTCATATTGTTGTAATTAATATCATAAGCTAGTGCAAAATGATTATCTCCTAGCAGACCTCTGTTCGCTAAGTTTAAGACGGGGTTATTGATTTCCGTTTCCGCCCAGTAGGCCATCGCTTCGGCAAGCATTTCAGCGCGGGTATCATAATCAAGTCCGGTATCAGGGTCGGTTTGCCCTGCCTTTACCATACATTCAAAGGCTTCGATAGTCATTACACTAGCAAGAATACCACGTCTTTTGGCATCAGCATTGACAAGCGGATCCGGTACGCGATTGATAAGATTATAATAGAATTCGTGAGAATCCCAAAGCCCTGCATTGCTAATGAGGCGATTACCATCGGAATCTTTTGCATAGCCTTCAGCGTGATTATAACAGTTTGGTGGGTTGCTACAAGAGGAATAGCCTAAATGGATTAGTGTAGTATAAGCATGAATTTGCTGCATGATTTTTTGACCACTAACTGTATTGTTCATTCGGTCAATAATATCTGGAATATCTTCAGGACTAAAAAATACACGAGGATGCACACCGTAGGGCGGTGCCATAGAGATGGACGTCAATCCTGTATTATCAAAGGTAATGTCTTTTTCTCCAAAGGCAAGAGGATCAAAGTCATCCCATTCGTAGTAAAAACCACCAGGTTGGGCGGTTTGGGTACAACCTAAGTTGATGGGGTTAGGATCACAGGGATCGAGGGGATTGCTGTTTCCTGCCATTTCTTCGTCATTGGTTAAGCCATCCTTATCTTGGTCGCAAGTGCCAAAATTGAGGTTAGGAATGCAAGGATCGATATTGCCTATATCTACTTGATCAACAACGCCATCATCATCCGTATCTACTATGGTGCTCTCTAGGGCATCAATATAGCCATCTCCATCGCTATCTAACGGATTGTTAATATCCATACCAATCTCAATGCCGTCAAGAACGCCATCGGCATCGGTATCATTATTCTCAGGATTGGTACCTAGTAGTTGTTCCTCCTGATTGGAGATCCCATCTCTGTCGGTATCAGAAAGTTTACCAATAACTTCTACCTCCGCTAGGGAAAGAGAAGCTGTACCGACAAGTTGAATACGAATGTACCGAACAGAATCTTCGATAGCAATGTAAGAGGGACGTCCTGCCTGTTGGATTTCTAAATGAGCGATTACACCTGCTTGATTCATCGTAGTATTTAAATCAGTAGAACTAAATGGCACATCGGAAGCAAGGACGTAATAATTTACTAAATCTATTTCACCGCCATCTGTTCTATTCCAAATATTTATGCGGTCAACAGCAGCGATTTCTCCTAGGTCTACTTCCCACCAGGCTTGAGGTTGTACGGTAGTAGAAGAAACCGTGCATTCTGCAAGTACACCACCCCTTGCTTGATCTAGCGCTTTATCTGCGGTTGTTTCTGGAGAAGCATCAGAGCTTTGGTTTACTGCTGCGCCAAGCGCGATATTGCCATTGTAAGGATCTTCACTAGTATAGGGATGGTATATAGGTAAATCTATATTCCATTTATTGGCTAGATAAGCTTCTATTCTGATTCGTTCCTCCTCCTTCAGCATTCTGGGGAAGAATAGAATTTCATGAATGCCAAGATGGACACCATCTAAACCAGTACCAGCACCGCGGTTACCGATCCTTACATCAGCATCATTGTATTGTAGAGCCATGGGGCATTCGTTGACATACAACCTTCCTCCATCTGCGAGGGCATAAGCTCTTGCAGTAGTAGGATTGTACCAGGTGGTAAAAATGTTACGTTCTCCCCCAAAATCATAAAACTGGCCATCATCTCCTCTAAAGGTAGCGTAGCTATTGCTGTACATTAAGCCCGACATTTGGGTGCCACTGCTAGCGGCTGCTTTTATGCCCCAAGCACCTACACCATTCAAGTGATTTTTATGAATAATGCCAACACGGGAATCTCCATTGGTGTGATCCTCAAATATTTTGGCTACTGCCAAGACTTGATAGCCTTCATTCGTATTGATACATAAAGCCGTATCGTGTGGAATATCCAAGTACTGCTTGTCAATAAATTCTATCATAGGAAGACCGTTGTCTTGCGTAAGTGTGGGGCGAGCACTTGGATCCGCTGGTAAAGCTTGCCAGCCATGCCCTGATTTATCATGCCACGCTTCAACAAGATTACCAGACAATTGTAAAGTGCTACTATCTGATGCATCTACCCAAAGCGTAGGCATTACGGGGAGTTGATAAGGATCAAAATTATAGGTGCTTGCAGATTTTTGCCATTTATTATTGAGATATTCTTCTACTTCTGCTTTTCCTGTAGGGGATAATTTTGAGGGAAAGTAAAGAATTTCACAAACCGCAAGGTGTACATCATTACCTTGATAAGGAGCATTACGATTACCAATACGGACATTAGAGGTGTTATTGGTTATTGGTAAGGGATAGTTGTTGGCATATTGCAAACCTCCATTGGCATCGCTATTAGACATGCCCGTACTAGGGTCGTACCAAGCGCTAAAGACGGACAGTTGGTCAGCGAAGTTATAGTATCCCCAATTTCCGTTTTCATCATTTCCTTGTATGAAAGTACTTCCTGAATTTTGGTTAATACCAGATACATGAATTCCATTAGAGAGAACTGTTTTCAGTCCCCAAAGGCCACCACCGCCTGTACCACTCCAAAATTTAGTAATAAAGCCAGTACGAAAATCAGCATTGGTATGATCAGAAAAGATTTGTCCTACGACGAATAATTGATAGCCATCCGTGGTATCAACATTCAAGGTTTCATCATGCGGAATGTCCAAAAATTGTAGTCCCGTAAACTCAATAGCAGGCACACCGTTTAAGGTTGTCAGTGTAGGGCGGTTATTAGTATTTGCTTGGCAAGCGTGGTTGTCTTGGCCAGAAAGATCATTCCAGCTTTCAACAACATTCCCGATTTTTGTAAGACTACTAGCCTTAGAAGCATCGAGCCATAGCGTCGGTTGTTTTTCGAATTGCGCAAAAGTAAGCTGTACAGCTAGTAGCGCAAGTAGAACTAGTTTGAAACGTAAATTTAACATAGGTGTTTATTTATCAGAAAAATATAGAAAAATCGTTAGCTTTAATTTGAATAGTACAATTAGAGCTTGTTTAATGCATAAGGATTGGTGCTAATGTCATCGTACTAGGCGGGTTTTTATATGGCATAGTAGGTGACTGAATCCTACGGATGCATTCTTGTTAAAATAAATGCGCAAGTAACATATGTTTGGGTGGTTTTTTAGATTCGTCAGTATTAAACAGCCTTTAGCATTATAAAGATTATAAATTTTTGCTTGTTCAAAGTACCGAAATTGAACGATTATTAAGTTTGGGGAAAGGAAGTGTTGGTGTTAATTTGTTGTAATTGAGTGAAATATGCTGTTTGTTTTTGTTTTCTGGGATAGAGAGAAATATATCTAGAAGAAGAGTCATCGTGTTGCATTCTACCTCATTATGCTACATCCCCTTGTCATTTTGTCGATTAGAGCATTTAATAAACGCTGACACAATTCAAAGTTCTAAAAAGAGCTTTGCTCTATTATTCAATCAAGTTAAAATCACGGTAGCAATCGCAGATTGTCCTATGTCTTTTGCCCTTTGTCAAGGCGTCTTTTCAAGCGAAGCGAAGAAAACATATAGAAACTCATTATCACTAAGCAATTATTTCCTTACTTTTTGGTATTTTGGGGCGAAATTTGAGGAATAGAAAATAGGGAAGTATCCTACTAAAATCACCAAACCACAAAACAATGGGAGTCAAAATTATTAAAATCTTTCTTGCTTCTTCTTCTGAGTTAAAAGAAGAAAGAGAAGCTTTTCGAGAATTCATTAGTATAGAAAACAATACATTAGTCAAAGAAGGGATTTATCTCGAATTAATTACTTGGGAATATTTTTATGATGCTGTTTCGGCTACTGGATTGCAAGAGGAATACAATAAAGCGATCAAGGAATGTGAATTGATGGTCTGTTTATTTTATACCAAAGCAGGGAAATACACGGTAGAAGAATTCAACGCAGCTTATTTACATTTTAAAGAACACGGTCGTCCTCACATCTTTACCTATTTCAAGCAAAGTGGTTTTGATAACAATGTAAGGCGCGATCACCTCGAAAGTCTATGGAAATTCCAAGATGAGCTAAAAGCAATTAATCACTTTTATACACGATATAATAACATTGATGCTTTAAAAAATAACTTCAAACGTCAATTGACGCATTATTTGAAAAATTTTGTTGAGGCAACACCTCCTACCGTTGTTAAGGATTCAGGAACAACTACTACAACGCCTAAGAACGGAACGACTACACCGCCAAAAGATACAACTACTAGTAACTTAAGCGATGCTGAACGGAAAGGTTTGAAGGAAGTGGAAGAAATTCTTATCGAAAAATTGAATATGCTCATCAGACAAGAATCTTTTACCACGGATGTGAGTTATAAATTCCAATTGAAGAAAGAAATTCAAGATGTCCGAAAGGAATTGGAGGAAACGAGAAAACGAATGGAGGGATAGATAGTTAAGAGTTAGGAGTTAGGAGTTGGGAGTTGCTTGTTGTGGGGTAATTCCTTGTTTTATGTCAAGTGTTGTTAGGGGGGAGTCAATCTCTATACTATCTACCCGCTACTCACTACTATATTAAAAAAACAAATCATGAAGAAATCGATTTTTGTTGCTGTATTACTTTTACTTTCCTTGCCGCTTTGGGCTCAAAATTCTAAAGTGAAAGCAGGTATTGCGGCCTATGAACAAGAGGATTATGAAAAAGCGGTAACAGAATTCGATGCGGCACTCAAAAAAGTTAAGAAGCTTAAATCGGGTTATCTTCCTCAGGCGTATTTTTATCGTGGTAAGGCGCAATTGGGCATTTTGAAGAAGGCGGCTATGGCAGGGGATATGGAAAAAATGGAATCCGTTGATCTTTTGACTGCTAAAGATGATTTTCAACATGCTATAGCACACGATGATGGAAATTGGGGCGAAAAAGCGAAGGAGGAATTGGATAAGCTACGCTTGAATTTTGTGCAATTGGGGCTGACGTACTTGAATTCTAAAATTTATGAAGAAGCACAAGCATACTTGAGTGCAGCGGCAGAAATTGAGGACGAATATGTTGTCAATGATTTGCTTGCTCAAATCCAAATGGATAATGGTGAGTACAAGAAAGCGGGAGAATTGTTTGATAAATCAATTACCTTATTTCAAACTAATAAACCCGAACGCCCGGACTTGTTAATGGCTTATGCTTTTTATCGTAGAGCTATGATTTACAGCTATTATTCTGGAGAATATTTCCCGATGGATGAGCTTTACGAACCTACGAAGGAAGATGTAGAAAATGCCTTTGCTACTTTGAAAGATGGTCAACGAGTTCTGGAGGAAGAATGGAGCCGAGCGGAAGCCATAAAAGCTACTATAGAACCAGAAAGATGGACACAATGGAGCCGAAAATATGCTACCGCAAAGGATGATTTGAAGCGTTTTGAATTAGATCTCTACTTGAAATTTCCAGATAAAGCCAAGGAAGCCTTGGGAAAATTTGAAGAAGCGGTAAAAGCGGAACCGAATAACTATATTTTACGTGTAGCTTATGCTAGCATCCTTGAAAAAACGGATCAGGAGAAAGCCATTTATACCTACAAAAAGGCAATTGAGATTGATAAAAATAAAGAAGTTGCCTACTTCAACCTAGGCAGTATGTACATCAATACAGCAGCAGAGGCACAAGAAAAAGCCAATGTGGAGACTGATGCCCAAAAAGCGAAAAAACATACTTGGGAAATGAAACTCAATATGACGAAAGCGAAACCGCTTTTTGAAAAAGTCCTAGAACTAAGCCCCACTTCCTTAGCTACGGTTCGCGCCTTGAAATTGATTACAACTCAATTAGAATTGACAGAAGAATTTAAAAAATACAAGGCTCTAGAAGCGGAATTGTCTGGTTATTAAGGCATAAAGCGGAACGATGATTTTATGGTCTATCGTTCCGCTTTATGCTAAAATTCAAAAAGTATTTACATTCTCCGACTTCCATTCCGAAGAAGTATAGCGCTTATTCGGTTTATGGATATGTTTCTTACGAATTAGGGTAATATCTTTTGCGAAATACTCAGCACCTCCATCGAGAACACCAATAATATCAAGGAGTTGTCCGTTTTTGAAAAGGCCGATGGCATCATTCCCATTGAAGCCCATCTCTGAAGACCCCGTTGTGAAGTCGGCCTTGGCTTGTAAGTCCGAAGCTGCTTTGCTGTGAGCTACAAGAAAAGATTCGCCTTCTCTCAATTCACCTTTTAAAGCAATGCCCTTAGACCAACCACCAGCGCCATTAGATTGTTTGCAGATCGTATAATTTGATAAATCAATGGTAGCAGAAGTCATGTTGGTGATTTCAATAGCCTTGTTATAGCTACTTCCTTCTACATATTTAGAGAGAAGTACACCCTTCCCACTTAGGTTTGGTCGGCCTCGGAAAACCATCGGACGAGGACGAGGCGTGGTCACTTCTGGTTTTATTTCTTCCTTTAGATCCCAGGCTCTAGCTATCCATTCGGGATGATCGATGTATGGATTTCGATTTTTTTGGTATTTTTCAATCTTATCATTACGGCTTCGCTCATCGGCATCGACAGGATCTAGTAAGTGCCATTTGTAAAACATTTCCATATCGCCGACTCTGCTCATATTGCCTGCCTCTGTAGGATACATCGTATAAAAATAAAAAACGGCTCGTGCTACATTTCCCTTATGGGCATCCCTAGGTTCAAAAAATCCTTCTTTGAATTTACTGTATTCCTCTCTGTTAAGAGAAGGAGGATTTGTTTGACTTTTCTTTTCTCTCATCCACTTTTCCGCCTTCTTATCATCAATTTCAGCAAAAGGATTGTTGGAGCGCGTACTGTTCCAGCTCATATAAGCCGGAAAAAGATGGTGCAAATCAGACTTCATAGGTTCTTCCCCATCGAAAAAACTCTGAGGAACGGTATGCTCACAATTTATCGGCGTCGGATTCGTGCCACTTCCACCATAATCCCATGCTTTTTGGTAGCCAGAATAGACGCAAGTTAGCTTATCTCCCTTATTATCAATGTAGTTGTAAAGTTGTCTTCGTGCTTTAGAATAATACAGGTTCAAATAACCACTATCGTGGTAATTCACCCGTAACCAGTCTCTTAGTTTTTTACCTTTTAAATCCGCTGAAGGTGTTTGAGCAGAAGCACTATTGAATAAGAAGCCTATTGAAAAAATCAGAATTAATAGGCATTTCATGTTTAAATGACTCATAATTTTTAAGAAGGAAATAATACGTTGAATGGGTTAAAAATTCTTCTTAATATAGGCTATAATTTAGAAAAACTCTAGTAATGTGACTAGATAAAATTACGTTTTCAAAAACCTTATTTATTGCGAACTGCTACTTAAGACTTGCTTGCTAAATGTTTTTTTTAGGAATGTGTGAAGAAAGGAAAACAAGCGCCTACTTGATTTGCCACAGTAGAGGGCATTCGCTAAAGAAAACGAAGTACCCTGTTCTGTTGTCCTTGATTTTAACCTAAACGCTCTTCTTTTTCTCAAAATCCTTTATTCAAAGCTATTCTCGCAGGGCAAAAAAAACGTTGTGTATCTAGCACCGAATGCTCGTTAATTCCATGCATGTCAAGCCATTCCCATTTCCCAATAATTATCCTTAATTTTGGAAGTCATGAACAAGCAAAAGCTATACAAATACGCGAAAAAAGTAAACCGCTGGAAGCAGGATAGACGACTAAACTGGGTGATCAAATTCACAGTAGTCGCCTTATTGAGTATAGCCCTATATCAACAGATATTTGGCAAGGACAATATCGAAGAGATATATGAAGCCTTTATCCAAAAACTCAGTTGGGACAATGCTTTCTACTTAGCTTTTGCCGTCATTTTGATGCCGGTCAATTGGATGCTCGAAGCCGTCAAGTGGAAGCGATTGGTGAAGCCGATAGAAGACGTACCGCTACTCAAGGCCATCGAAGGTATTTTTGCTGGCGTGACCTTATCCCTTTTTACCCCGAATAGAGTAGGGGAATACGGAGGTCGTATCCTCGTCGTAAAACCAGAGAACAATGTCAAAACGGTGGTAGCCACGCTAGTAGGGAGTTTTAGTCAACTCACCGTCTTACTTGTGATGGGCATGTCTGGGATGTCCTACTTCATTTATCTAAATTTGCAGCTAGACGCTTTCCTCCTGTACACCATCATTTTTTGTAGTTTGCTAATAGCGGCGCTACTCGTATTTTTCTATTTAAATGTGGATTTGCTCATTCCGATATTCAAGCGGATTCCCTTTGTACGAAGATTTGTCAAGCACATCAAAATCCTAAAAAAGTACCAAGCCAAAGAGTTGTTTCTCGTGCTGATTTTTTCGCTCTGCCGTTACCTAGTATATTCTCTTCAGTACTACGTTATTCTACGATTTCTAGGTATTGAAATGCCCTTGCTACACGGTCTATCGAGTATTGCGCTCATTTTCCTAGTCCAAACGAGCATCCCACTACCACCAATCACAGGATTATTGATGCGTGGAGAAGTAGCCCTCTACGTCTGGGGTTTTTACAACATCAATGAAATCAGTATCTTAGCAGCGACTTTTAGCTTGTGGTTTATCAATGTTATCCTACCCGCCCTCCTAGGTGTTATCTTTATTCTGAATGTAAATGTGTTGAAATCTTTAGGTTTTGATACTGGGAAAAAAGAAGAGGCGTAAGATTTTTCTTTTTTAAAACAGTGCGAAGCACTCATTTTTCCGTAACCCCTGATTTTAATCAGGGGAGCTGAACTCTTAGGAACTTTAGGAGATGAAGTCCTAGGACATACACCACGATTCTCCGTCCTCGCATTTCCCCCGAATGAATTCGGGGGCTACAGAAAAGCGCTCAACGCAAGTTCAATAGCCTGAAAAACAAAGAATTAGGTTGATGTAGAGAAGTCGCTAAATTATTGTTTGTTAGCAACAAACAATAAACATCATACTTCTTAAATCTTACATCATATTTTGAAGAAGAGACTTTTCGGAGTGGCCTCAAATTTTAATAGGGTTTTCGTTTCGATAATGCTTGTAAGCAAACTTTACAATGTTTCTATTTTTACTTAACTGTAAGCAAATCAACGCTTCAAAATGTTCTTGGATATATTGTGCTAACAAAGAAAACTCCCGATTTGGCGCCGTAGCTTCATCCAAATCTTTAAAAACTTCAAGGAGTTGCGCTTTAAAGCCTTCTTTATTAAGTATTTCTGTTTTTAATTGACTGAAGGTTCGATTGATGGATTTTACAAATCCATCGATTAATTTCTTTCGATGGAATAGTAAATTATCTCTGTTTAAATCACAAATTTCAATAGTTTTCTCTCCTCTATTAGCAGCATCTAATCCTTCTATTTTGCCTGTTGTATCGAATTTGAAAAAGGGTTTTGGATTATCAATTTCAGGATGTAGCAAGTAAGGTAATTCATTGATTAAAGGAGCGTTTTTTGCCTTGCATTTTGCCTTATCCAATTTTCCATTTCCAAGAAAATCAGGCTTATAAACACGTTTCCCAATAATCGGAAATTGAGTTTTCTTCCCCTTATCCGTATTGCAATAATGACATGCTGGTAAGAGGTTGCTCCATTCGTAGCAAAGCCAATAATAGCCTAAATGAGCTTTACCTTCTTCCTTTACGCCTTTTTTAGGACGATAGTGTTCTACCTCAGGCTTGTGTTCTTTCGACTCGCAGTAAGCACATTTATTGTAGTAAAGTTCTCTGAGTTTTCTTCTTACCTCAAAAATCTCGACTCCATTTACCGTTCTTTTTCCTTTATAAACTCGATCCTTGATATTTTCCTTAGCGGCATTTTTTGCGATTACTTCCAAATCTCCCTCCGCATCTATTAACGGTTTAGGTGTAGAAGAACGTGATTTCCTATTATTGTAAATCATTTTTCTTCTTCATTTTTGGATTTGAAAAGATCCAACAATTCCTGTTCTTTTTCCTTTGTCAAAAAATCATCTAAACGTTTGTTAATTAAGTCGTTAATTTTGATTTCTGCGTAAAAATCTTCTGTTCGAATTCCTTCTTTCGAATCGTGGCTTATTGGAAAAATTTCTGTCATTCCAAAAATGGGCGAAGTAAGGATCGCATTGGGCAATAAATTGGATATTTCCTTTTCCATTTCTACTAAGCGCTCTACGGTAATTCCTTCTTTTGCCGAACGATTAACACGAAGAAAAACAGAACCTTTCGGAGCGCCTAACAAAGGAATTGGGCTATGCGTGGAAGCAATAAATTGAATTTTTGGAAAAATATCGGACAACAAAGAGGGTAATCGCTTCTGCCATTTGGGATGCAAGTGCAAGTCTAACTCATCTATAATAACAATTCCTTCTAAATCAGCAGGATTATGAATATCGGGTTGGGTTTTAAACAAGCGCAAAATCATATCCCCAATCATACTGATCAAACTCCGATAGCCTGCTGCCAATTCATTAGAAGTTAAAGCATTATAAGCATTTTCTTCCTTGTCTTTTTCATAATACCAAACGACATCATTCTTATCTACGGTGATTTTAGAAACGCCTAGTAGTTTTATAAGCAATGCAGTAACCGATTTGTATTTCTCCTTGTATTCTGGAAAGTCCTCTTGTTTAAAGTACCACCTAGATATTTGATATTCAATGTTTTGAAGTAAAACAGAAGAGTCAAATAAGCTTTTGGTTGGACTTTTTTCTTGCTTAGAATTTTCAGAAGCCATATCTAGTCTAGATGAGCCGTAACAACAGAGTTTTTCTATAAAAAGAGATGGATCGATATCTATACTCGCAGAATGTGCACTAGAACCACCAAATGAAAAAACATTAATTCGATGCAATTCCCTAATGGTACAATCAATTGCTAGATTTTTTTGTTCAGAAAAATACTTATAGGTGTGTTCTTCTCCCCCGCCCAATACCAAAGCAATCCCTTGCAAGACAGAAGTCTTTCCATATCCATTCTCCCCAGTCAAAAAAATCCAATTCGCATCATCAGGCAAACCATTTAATTTCAAGGTTTTTATGCCCTTGAAATTTTTGATACTGATGCTTGTGAGAGGAAAGCTTGGTTTTATGTTCTTTACTTTTGTCATTGAAGTAAAGATAAAGAAATCAGACCATTCTAGAAAAGCTTGGAAGGATAAAATTGATTTTAAAACAGTGCGAAGCACTCATTTTTCCGTAACCCCTGATTTTAATCAGGGGAGCTGAACTCTTAGGAACTTTAGGAGATGAAGTCCTAGGACATACACCACGATTCTCCGTCCTCGCATTTCCCCCGAATGAATTCGGGGGCTACAGAAAAGCGCTCATAAGGAATCGGATGCTTTGCACCACTCAAGCCGTTATTTTTATAACAAGTGCAACCCACTGGACAACTCTTAACTCTAAACTCCCCTCGCGTCCTCTTTTAGTTTTTCTACAAGGGCTTGCAAATCAAAGTTTTGGTAAGCAGCTTGGAATTTCTCAAAAAGCTGTTTGCTAGAAGGAGGATCTACGTTGAAGCGGGGGCTGTTTTCGGTTAGTCTTTTTTGAGCGCGGGAGAAGAGTTGACGGCAGTTTTCGGCTTTTTTCTCGAAAATGTCGGTGAGATCGGCGTAGCTGAATTGGAAAACTTCTTTTAAGAGGTAAACACCACGTTCAGAGGGTGTTAATTTTTTCATAAAATTAGAAAAAGCGTCTTCCAATTCATTTTTGAGGTCGAACTTGTTGAAATCCAACTCTTCGTAGCGTTTGGAGATGTTTTCTTCGTACCAATTACTGAAAGCGATTTCTTTGGTTTGTTTGACACTTTTTAAGTAATTTATAGCTTGATTGGCTACTGATTTTGCTAGGTAAGCTTTTACATCCAATACTTTGGATTGGTCAATGCCTAGCCATTTCAAGAAGGTATCTTGTACAATATCCTCTGAATCAGGTACAGAACCTGTCAATTTGTAAGCGATGGAAAATAAGAGGGGTTGGTATTGTAAAATAATGGCGTCTGCATTGCTCATACCAACAAAGGTAGCTGTTCCGATTAGGAATTTGATGGCTTTTATATGGCTTTTTTATGTTTTTGACAATAGACAGATTTTTGCATGATATTTGTTTCTTGTAGGAGTAGAAGGTCAGCAGAAGGAAAGGGAGGAGGAAGGAGAACGCCTTTCTAAAAAACAAACAGTTATGAAAACGATACAGTTATTCATTATCTTTTTACTTGGTGCTTTCAATATTTTCGGACAAGAAGTCAAGTGGGGCCCAGAGTATCGAAATGGTCAAGGAGAGTCCATAGAGAAATTGACTGCCCAAGATGAAAACGGTATTTATGTACTAAGAACGGTGCAACGAAGTAAATATCGTTTTTTGCCGGTTTTAGACCATTACAATCGGGAGATGAAGTTGCAATATTCTCGCGTACTCAAGGAGTTGGATAAGAGTACCGTTTTTTATACCGACCTGTTTCAGTATAATGATCGGTTGTATGTTGCTTTTACAAAGTATTATGGTGATGAACAGAAGCATTCCTTGTTTTATAATGAAATCAATAAGGCGGATGGTTCGTTAATTGACGTTCCTAAAAAGGTCGCTCAAATTTTTTCCAATCGCAAGCATTTGCAAGGCGAATTCCAATTGGCTGCTTCGCCCGATAGCTCTAGAGCGGTGATACTATTTAGTGAAGTAGAAAATGAGCGAACGATTTTTAGAAGTGCTTACAGCAATTTCAACGGTAGCCCAATTAAGTTCTCACTAAATGTCTACGATGAAAAGATGGGGGCTTTGTGGGAAAAAGAAGTCTTGTTGCCTTATGATGATGATTTGGTGGAGCGTGGGAAATTGAGCATTGATAATAGTGGAAATGTACACATCCTTGCGAAATTATATGCTAGTCGTGGACGGGATAAGGTTCGTGGTAAAGCAAATTACAGCTATAAGATTTTTTCCTTTTATGAAGATGGAAGCACGAAGGAATATGATTTCTCCTTGGACGATAAGTTTATCTCTGAAATTACCTTAACTCCCAACAAGCAAAATGAATTGATTTGTGCAGGGTTTTATTCTGAGCGGGATGCTTCTGGAGTGAAAGGAGCATTTTATTTTAGAATTGATGAAGCTACACGAGAAGTTTCCAAGAAGTATTTTCAAGAATTTGAAGCGGAGTTCCTAGCACAATTAATCGGCGAACGAAGAGCAAAGAAGGGGAGAGAATTGTATCATTACAATATGAAAGAGTTGATTCCTAGGAGCGACAATGGTGCTGTTTTAGTGGCAGAGCAGTATTATATACGAGTGGTGACAGACCGAGATTTTGGGCCAGGAGGAGCAGTTACTTTTCGAGAAAGAATTTTCTACCACCATAATGACATCATTTTGATCAACATCAATCCTGATGGTTCAATTGCTTGGAGTACGAGTGTACCTAAGCGGCAAGTTGCTCAATCGCCGACGTATTCCTCTTTTGCACAAGCCGTGGTGCGAGATAAGTTATATTTTGTTTTCAATGATCGTATTTCAAAACGAGCGGCAGTTCGTTTGGCTTCTGTAAATTCGAAGGGAGAAGTGAAGATCAAGGATTTGTTTACGAATAGAGATGCCGATGTCGTCACGCGCCCAATCCTTTCCCGGCAGACAGGCAAAAAGGAAATGGTGATTTATGGCTCCTTGCGTAAGAAATACCGCTTCGCTAGGGTGAGATTTTAATAAGGAAGCATTTTACCGTTTCTTAGTTTTTAAACTATCAATTTGTCATTCAAGAACAAGTAAAACAGGACGGCAGAGCCGTAGTTAAGAGTTGAGAGTTAGAAGTTATCCACGATAGCTATCGGGAGTTGCCGTCAGTGCTAAAAAACTAGCGAAGCCTATCCCTAGATAAACATCCGTTTATCTAGGGATTAAATTTATGTCAAAATAAAAACTTTGCACAAAAAAACAAACTTTCGGCGTTATGTGTATAAAGAGACCGCCAAAGGTATAGCCTTTGGCGGTCTTCGTCATTTACAAACGTACTCCTAACTTATTCTGGAGCAGTTGTATCTTGTGTTCCGTCCTTTTCTTCACTCGCTTGTTGATTCCCATCTTCCGTTTCTTTGTTGGATGGTTTTTCTTCCTCTTCCGTTTTTTCCTCGGATGGTTTGTCCTCAACTGCTGTTTTTTCTTCCACTTTCTCTTTTTCCACCTTCTTTTCCTCTTCTTTTTCTTCTTCCTTCACTTCTTCGGTATTCTCGGTTGTAGGTAGCTCAAAATATTCAGGATCAGCGAGTTCTTCAGGTGTAGGATTTTCATCAAGTGGCCCTGTACTTTCAAAGGGACGAATAAATCCATCTTCATCAATGATGGCATCAAAATCCATATTAACAGCTTCAGGGTCATGACCTTTAACAAAATCGGGCAGAGGTGGCGAGCCTGGTGCTACGGATTCTGTCATCATGAAAAATTTACCTTTTTGAATTTTCAATCGGTCATGCAAACCTTTGACCTGCCACATGGTTCTTCGTGCAATGGCTTTGGTAGTCGTCCTTTTTTCAAAGTCAAAATGAGTTGATAAGCCCTTGCATCCAGCAAAACGCTTGGCATGTTCTCCAGAATGAATGAAAACACCAAAATTAGTTACTCGAATCGGTGTTTGCCAAGTAGGATGAGAAGGCATGGGATCATAAGTCAACGTATAAATAGGTTCCTCTAGATAATTGTCTCCTATACCATCAGCAAAGGTATTGGAAATCATGTAGATCGTTTCATTTTTATTGCCTGTAAGTAAAACACGCTTTTCTTTTTGGTTGCGTTGAACAATAGAAAAGGTCGTAATAAATATCGTAGTTCTTTGGTCCTTATATATCGGTTTTGAACGATGCATAATCAAAGTAGGACTTGTGTTTTCATCCACCAATTGCACCTTATTACTAAACGCAAAAACATAATCCGTCCATCGGGTATAATTCTTAGCTATGGGTTTTGTCGTCAAATATCGGACAATGTCTTTATAAGAAAAACTAGAGCCATAAAAATCAAATACTTTCTTTCTGCTACGGCGATGCAGATTAGATACATATTTGATAATCTTGTTGTTTGGGCTTTTCCAAACCATCTTTTCGTACAAAAAGATCTTAGAAAAATCCTTAGCTAAAGAAGACGCTCCCCTTGTGTTGCGATAAACCATTCCTAAAGGATCGTATTCCTTATATTTTGGCTTTTGCGAAAGAGGAGGGCTATCCAATAGTACTGGTGTAATACCGTTGGACATTAAGTTTACAATGGCGCCGGGACTAAGCGTCTCGACCATAATCATTAAATCACAAAGCTCGATCAATTCTCGTTCTCCATCTGAATAAGTCATTATAAACTCTTGGTAAGGAGTTGCTAATGTAGTGCTTTCGAGTATAGTGTAAGAGCCAGGTAATAAATTTCCAAGGCTATTTTCTAAAACGTAAAACTCTTCTTCTAGCGCAGTTCTTACCTTATACAATTCAAGCGGTAAATTTACAGTCTTATTCAGGTAAGAAATTGTAGATTTTGATTCAGGTATAGGTACGGGCTTTTCATAGGCAATATTCAAATGTGCCAAGGATTGCTCATAATCTATTTTTCCAACTTGATTCCAGTCAAATTGTTTGTAGGAATTTGTCACTTGCTTTCCTTCAAAATCTACTCGATTTTCAGCGTTAATTTTTTGCTTGGAATCCTCTGGCCTAAATTGAAGCAATTTCTTTACATGTTTTTCGGCATGTAGCAGAACAAGATTGTTGCGGAGTTTATATTCAAAATTATCGGCATCATAAAGATCTTTTTTCAAGTTGATATAAGCCAAGTTTATATCCAAATCTCCTAACAAGTCTGTTGTACCAATAAAAGATTGTTTAGCAAAAAAGCTATGTTTATTGCCTAAAGCTAGAAATTGCTCTAAATTAAGGCCATTAAGAAGCCATTGAGGCGTTTTGGTGTCATCCGTGTGTGTCGTATAAGTAGAGTCGTCATTCTGGCGAGTTAATAAATCTCCTAGTTTCAAAGTACCCAAAAAGCTGTTGAGATAGAGGTTGATAGCATAAAAGAAACCTCCCGTTTCAACAGCTTTTACTTTTTCGGATCGATGCTGTACGTCATCTGCACCCCTTGAAATAGAAGGGGGAAGCAAGCACAACAGCCCAAATAAAATAAAAATGTAAAAAAACGGTCTCATCTAAAATTAAAAATGTTTGGGTAAACAAAAGTTCAGCTCAATCATTTTAATCGCTTGTTTACAACAGAATAGAAACACCTAGTCGTCTAAATCCAACTTCTAACCTTTTGGAGCCAGACATTTAGCTATAAAAAGGAGATTCCTCGCTAGTACTAGCGTTCCTTTACCTCACCTATTTTGTTTGTAAACAATGAATTAATACGAATGATTCTTCATTCATCAGTGTCAGTCTTCGTTAATACCATGTATATTTTTAGTCCCTTCTTTGCATAAGTAGGACTAACCTGAGCGAATTTCGTCAAGTGTATTTTTGTCGTAATGACTCCATTTGTTATCGTTGTTCCATAGCTAATGCTATAGAATACAATACTTAACATTTCATGATAAAGGCTATGCTATTGCTACATAGTCAGCCATTACAGTTATAGTAGAAGATATTATAGCGTAGAATTCACGATATTTATCGAGAATACTATCAATGAGTTTTATTTTATACAGAAGTACTAAAAAGCGTTATTGCGTTGTCATTCTGAGAAATAACCATAAAACCGTCACAAAAGCAAGTACTACGGAGAAATGTTCTTTTTCAAGAATTCCTTTAGCGATTTTTTTGCAATTCTAGAACAGGTAGCTTTTCAATCGCTAGAAACGAGTTGCAAGATACCACTTGACTAGGTAAATTGCAATTCTTATTAGTTAAAAAATTATTTAACTGCCATTCTTGTGCTAGCCCGATATTACTTGTTTAATCATAAAATAACGATTAAAGATAACAAAGAGTTTTAATTTTTCTGATTTTGAACGTCACATTTTACATGATTTATTTTCTTTCTCCTGATGCTCTGAACAATGCACCAAAAAAAACTGATAATTAGTCTTTTGGGTAAGCTTTGGGTATCCAATTGATACCGAAAACATATGGAAATAGCTAGATGTACTTTTGTCTTTGCTTCAATTAGTGTTTTGCATACATATTGTTATAATTGGGTGCTAATTGGTTCCTTTTATGATTATGAACAAGGTTGTTACAAAAAAATAAGGGATGAATACATTGATAGCTCATTATCTTTTGGACGCCGACGTTGAGCTTGTTAGAATATTTCACCACTATTGATGAAATTTTCACCAATATTGCCTTTCGTTTAAGGCTTCTAACTTGGCAAGGCCGCTAAACCATCCACACTACAAAAAAAAACGCATTTTAGTAATAAAAGCATACTTTCTAATAGGAGAATGTAAAAATCTATTAAGCTTTTGCTGCATTGCTTGAGAAAATGAAATTAGATAGAAAATGTTCATCATCCTACACCGCCTAAGTGGAAACCTTATAAATGCTTTACAATTTTCCTTTGATTTACAAAGTTTTGGATTATAAAGTCAAAAATTTACCTCTTGACATGTAGGAATAGTACTTTTTAGATTTCAGTGAATACTTATTTTTTACGAAACCTAAGGCTGAAAGTTGCACAAAGGAGCTGTGTATACTTAAGTATTTGGTCAGCTTTAAAATTCAAGTGCCCACACTCAGACTAACGTATTATGCCTGTGGATTAAGAATTAAACGAGTAGAGGTAATAGACGGTCAATTCGTAATTCGTAATTCCATACTCGTAATTCTGACAAAGAATCAGGTTATAAAAAAAGCCTGTACTAACCTTTTGAACGGTTAGTACAGGCTTTCGGTAAAAAGAATTTTCTACCTTTTTTCGGTCAGAAAATTAGAGTGAGTAAAAGACGGCTATGAGAGCAACGCCTAATTTGTGGTCGCTTAGGAAGCTAAGCCATTGAGACCACTCTGAAAAGGCTTTTCTTCAAAATAAGATGTAAGATTTGCGGCGTATGATGTTTACTATTTGCTAGCAAACAATAACTTACGCCATGAGAGTTGCATATATCTTACATCATAAATCGTATTTTTTCATGAGTA
>JAHDHB010000572.1 GCA_020631545.1 Saprospiraceae bacterium
GTTACATTAGTACAACTTTTCGATAAAAAAGAGCAAGCTAATGAATGATTTTCTTATTAATTTCGGTTAGAGGTTTGTGGTTCCTGGGTGAACAAGGCCTCTTATTTTTTGTCAATTTTAAGAGATTACGCTCTAGCTATAAAATGGGTAAGGAGTGAAACAACAAAACGGTTTCTTACCCCATCTTTTTATAAACGTGTAAACGTATGGTCTTAGGGAATACTTAATTCCCATCTAAAAAAATATTTATTCAAATTTAAGTTTAACTCAATGGATAACCCAAAGTTGAATGGTTGGATTATTACAACCATTAGGCAAAAGTATGCAATTGAAGGGATGGATAATTTTATTTATCTATCGAATAATGTAAAACAATTGTATACTAAAGGCTTAAGCCTAGGTATTAAAATGGAAATTTTTACACCAAATGAAATTGATTTAATTATTTCTAACGAAGACGTACTCAAATTGTATGTAAATAATGAGATACGAGATTTACCAGACTTTATTATACCCAGAACAGGTTCAGACACAGACAATAAAGTGTCGAGATTTTACGAGCAATTAGAACGTCTAGGGGTTACTACCCTTAATAGTGAAAGAAGTATATATGCTTGTGTTGATAAAATTTGTCACCTACAAGTATTAGCGCACCATGGTTTACCCATACCTAAAACCATGTACGTTTCTGGGGACAATAACCTTGATGCTGTTAAAAAGGAGATAGGATTTCCGTTAGTTGTCAAAATATGGCCCGGTAGTTTTGGGAATGGAATTAGTTTGGTTAACAATCAGCACGCGTTAGATGATCTTATCGGAATGCTGGTGCAAGCCAATAACGAAGTGAATATCTTAGTACAAGAATATATTGCGGAGAGTCATGGAAAAGATATCCGGGTTTTTGTCCTAGGGGATAAGGTTTTGGCTTATGGAGAACGCAATGCTCAAGATGGCAATTTTAAATCAAATTTAGATCGAGGAGGTAAGTTGAGGAAGATAGATTTAGACGAAGAAGCGCAAAGAATAGCTTTAAAAGCCACCAAAGTATTAGGCTTAGAATGTGCTGGTGTTGATTTACTTTATAGTGGCAATTCTTATAAAATTTGTGAAGTGAATTCTGCCCCTGGGTTTATTACGGTTGATCAGCATGAAGGGATTAATGCTGCCGAGTCTATATTTAGTTATCTTTTTCAAAAAATGAACATACCACATAGCCTATGAAACCTAACCAAATCACAAGAAGAGACGATACTAAATACGAAATTTGGATATTAGCTCATGAGCCAGCAGTCGTAGAGTCTTTGGATTCTCCTTCTTTCGTAGAGCTACGCCATATGTATTCTACTAGAAAACTATTAGAAACGGGAACAAAACTAGGGCACAAGATACGAATATTTGGAACTAAAGAAATTAGTCTTGGGGCTTCAAATAAAGGAATGGATTTCGTTATTATCAATAATGAAAAACTTGAACTTCCTGATTATGTGATACCTCGGACAGGATGTAGGGTAAACTATAATACGACCGCCTTATTAAGGCATTTAGAGGCAAGAAAGATACCTGTACTCAACAAACTTCATGCTATCCAAAAAGCTGCGGATAAATTTCATCAATTCCAAGTATTGGCGAACAATGGTATTCCGATACCCAAAACGTTACTTTTATCGAGTAAAGCAGCTTTTAATATCATAAAAGAGGAGTTTGATTTTCCTGTGATCTTAAAAATGACGCCAAGTTCTAGTGGAAAGGGGGTGGCCTTAGTTAACGATTTCAATGCATTGAAGGATTACTTTCAATTCATTAGAGAAGCAAATCCTAAGGCTAATTTGCTAGTACAAAAATATATTGCGCACAGTTCAGGACGCGATGTACGTGTTCTTGTTTTAGGAGGGAAGGTGCTTGGGGCTGCAACCCGTAAGGCTGTAAGTGGATTTAAATCAAATCTAGCTCAAGGCGGAGAAAGTCAATCTTTTAAATTGCCACCATTGGCTAAAACTATGGCTATAAAATCAGCCGAAGTGCTTGGTTTAGAATGTGCAGGAGTTGATTTATTATTTATGAATGACCATGAATTTTGTGTCTGTGAAGTGAATTCCGCGCCTGGTTTTCTCGTAAATGATAGTGCTTCCAATAGCAATTTAGCAACAAATGTTTTCCAATACCTTCTTAATAAGTTAGAAGAAAACAAGCAAACTTAACCCTATAACGACATTAAAACCCAAGCGAATTATGTATAAAAAGCAAAGTATTGCAATTCTTACAGAAGGAACGTCTGAGACTAGTCAGAATATTGCAATTTTTGTATCTGAACTTCTTCTTAAAAATGGTTTTCATACCGAAATCATTTATGTTGGAAATAAGATTTGGACCACTTCAAATACTCATGAAGTAGTTGACAAAAACGACTTTACTATTACTAGAAATGGTGTGAAAATTTCATTTCAGTGTGCTTATATTTACAGTGAAGGAAAAATCACAAAAGGCTGGCTTCAAGGTTATTTATCAATGCTGAAAATCCCTTATGTCGGTTCTTCTCCATATACGACAATGGTGGCTACGAATAAGTATTACTGCAAAAAAATACTTCGAGATATTGGTATTCCAACACCAAAAGCCCTAAAAATTCGGAAGGGCGATTCTTATAACTTGGAGAAAATTATGGCAAACCTCGGTTTGCCTTGCATTGTGAAACCCAATGTAGGAACGGATAGTCTTCATATTTTTAAGGCTGAAAATCTTAAAGAGCTAAAGCAAGGAATAAAATCTGTTTTGGAAACAGGAAATGAAGTGCTTCTCGAAGAATTTATTGAAGGACGAGATATGACTTGTGGCGTTATTTCCTTGAATGGAAAACTCACCGCTACACCTATCACTGAAATTATTGTTCCTCAAGGAGAATTTTACAGCTATGACGTGAAAGTTAAACGAAGAAACAAGAAACTAACGCCTGCTCCTATCGCGGCAGATTTAGCTGAGCTTTGCCAAGATATGTCCATCACGATTTTCAAAGAAATCAATTGTGAAGATTTTGTACGAATAGATTATGTTTTACGAGACGATGTTTTTTACTTTTTAGAAGTGAATATTACACCAGGGCTATCCTCTAGAAGTAATTTTCGCCTTCAATTGGCTGCAATGAAATTGGAATTGGATGATCTTTTGGTTAGAATGATTGAGCATAAACTCAACGAAAATCGTTAAAAATTGCAGCAAAACTAAAACATTTGCAGGGTATTGCGCATCGTTGGCTTTAGCCGATGGTTTATTAAATTTGTCATCGACAAATTGCTTTTACCGTCGGCTAAAGCCAACGATCCTGAGTACCTGCTTTTTTTCTAGGGATGAGAATAGCATACGACTCCAGCTAAAACCTTTTATTTTCTGCTAATGGAGAATAGGAATTACAACAATAGGTCTTGTCAGTTTTTTAGCACCGAAGGCAACTCCAGATAGCTATCGCGGATAACTACTAACTACGGCTTTGCCGCTATATCTTTTCAAGCAAAAATGCCGAAAAACGTTAGATATTAAGCCGTGCGAAATCATTTCGGATACCACCAGAAGGAAAGGAAGCGCTTAAATCTACAATTTGGCCGACAGGGTCAATGAGAATGAACCGTGGTAGAATTTTGACCTTATAAAGGGCACTAAGATTCAAATTGCCTTCCTCATTAGCATAGTATTGATTATTGTTCAATTGCCAATCATACAAGGTTTTTTTCCACTTGTCTTTCGTTTTGTCAATAGAAATGCTGATGAACTCTATATTTTTTTCCTTGTATTCGTTCTTAAGGTCTTCAAAGTAAGGAAATTCGTGCTTGCAAGGCCCACACCAGCTTGCCCAAACATCAATGTAGACATATTTCCCTCTAAAATCACTTAAGGTAATCTCTTGACCTAGAAGATCTTCCATTTTTACCTCAGGAGCAATGCTTCCATCATCAATATAAGCATATCGATTTAAATGATCTTGAACTTTTTGGTGGTACTCTTCATTGTCTACATCCTTGCGGAACTGTAGAATCAATTCATTCATGGTAGGGCTACCATCTTCACTGATTAAATGACAAACGACTTTCGTACGCAAAAAGTCTTTAACCTTCTCGTTTTT
>JAHDHB010000573.1:0-1612 GCA_020631545.1 Saprospiraceae bacterium
GTTCTAGGAACAACATGTCGACTGAAGTCAACGTTACTCCACCTCTTCGTACATCTCTATCGGAGGACAAGTACAAATCAAATTTCTATCGCCGAAACCATTATTTACGCGGCCTACGTGTGGCCAGAATTTAATGGCCCTTACAAAAGGTAAAGGGTAAGCGGCTTTTTGTCTAGAGTAAGGCAGTTCCCAAGTATCGCTCGTAAGCTGGCCAAGGGTGTGGGGAGCATTGACTAAGACATTATTTTTTGGATCGGCTTTACCCGTTATTACCTCCTCGATTTCTTCTCTAATCTGCATTAAAGCATCACAAAAACGATCCAATTCGTCCTTGCTTTCACTCTCTGTTGGCTCAATCATAATCGTTCCTGCTACAGGGAAACTGAGGGTTGGCGCATGAAAACCGTAGTCCATAAGTCGCTTCGCAATATCTTCTGCTTCAATGCCGTGTGCCTTGTATTCTCTGAGGTCTACAATTAATTCATGAGCTGCTCTTCCTTGTTCTCCGGTATAGAGAATGCTGTATTTTTCTTCCAAACGTGCTTTGATGTAATTGGCATTAAGAATCGCGTATTGGGTGGCGGCTAAAACGCCTTCTCTTCCTAGCATTTTGATATAAGCGTAGGAAATAAGCAAAATACTGGCACTGCCCCAAGGAGCTGAAGAAACGGCAGGAATAGCCGATTTTCCTCCTGTTTTTACTAGAGGATGCCCAGGAATAAAAGGTGCTAGGCTATCATTCACACAAATCGGCCCCATACCTGGGCCTCCACCACCGTGAGGAATACTAAAGGTTTTATGCAAGTTGAGGTGACAAACATCAGCTCCAATCTCTGCTGGACTCGTCAAACCTACCTGTGCATTCATATTCGCTCCATCCATGTAGACTTTTCCGCCATTTTGATGGACAATTTCGCATATTTGCTTGATTTCCACTTCAAAAACACCGTGTGTAGAAGGGTAAGTCACCATTAAAGCACTTAAATTATCGCGATGTTTAAATGCTTTTGCTTTCAAATCATCAACGTCGATATTACCACGCTCATCACATTTTACGACAATGACTTTCATCCCCACCATTACGGCACTTGCTGGATTGGTGCCATGAGCAGAAGAAGGAATCAGGACGATATTACGATGATGATCCCCCTTGGCTTCATGATAGGCTTTTATCGTCAAAAGTCCAGCGTATTCTCCTTGTGCGCCTGAATTCGGCTGTAAGGAACAAGCGGTAAAACCTGTGATTTCGCAAAGATAGGCTTCTAACTCTTCAAAAATTTGTCGATAACCACCTGTTTGTTCTACAGGAACGAAGGGGTGGATACTAGAAAATGCTGGCCAACTTACAGGGATTAACTCCGTAGCAGCATTCAATTTCATCGTACAAGATCCTAGGGCAATCATCGAATGCGTCAAGGACAAATCTCTGTTTTCCAACTTCTTGAGGTAACGCATCATTTTAGTCTCCGAATGATGACTATTGAAGACCGGATGCGTCAAGTAAGGAGAAGTTCGTTCTAGTCCCGTGGGAAATTTGTAGGCTAATTCCTTCGCTTTTTGTTCAAAAATATTGATTTCACCATTTAAAGGAGAGGGAACAAAACCAAAATTG
>JAHDHB010000573.1:1622-3193 GCA_020631545.1 Saprospiraceae bacterium
AGTCCTGAAAACAGTATCCCAGTGAAAATCAACTTCCAAAGTGGTCGTTTCATCCAAGGAAATACCGATATGATTAGTCTCGAAATAGCGGAAATTGATACCTTTTTGCAAGGCGACCTTATTAATAACTTCTTTTAACTTCTCGTTTTCTATTTGAAGTTTAAGCGTATCGAAGTAATGCGCATTTTCATTGGCAAAACCCAATGCTTCCAACTCCATTTCAAGTATTCTGGTCAATCCATGTATGCGTTCCGCGATAGCTTTAATCCCTTTCGGGCCATGATAAACCGCGTACATACTGGCCATAATGGCTAGTAAGGCTTGAGCCGTACAAATATTGGAAGTCGCTTTTGCTCTACGGATGTGTTGCTCGCGAGTTTGCAAAGCCATTCGCAAAGCGTAATTCTCTTGACTATCAACTGAAACGCCTATAATTCGACCTGGAATTTGGCGTTTAAAGTCTTCTTTTGTAGCAAAATAAGCGGCATGAGGTCCACCAAATCCCATCGGAACACCTAAACGTTGTGTATTCCCAACTACAGCATCCGCGCCCCATTCTCCTGGAGGAGTGAGCAAGGCTAAACTCAAAATATCTGCTGCTACAATGACAAAAACACCTGCCTCTTTTGCTTGTTGGGCGATGGTTCTATTATCCATCACAAGACCATCGGCATCAGGGTATTGTAGTAATACTGCAAAGGTTTTATCCGTAATTTCAAACTCGGAAGGTGCTTGTACTTTCACCTCAATTCCTAGCGGCGTAGCGCGTGTGATTAGGATGTCAAGTGATTGGGGCAATATTTTATCGGAAACCAAAATATGATTGATGGCTTCTCCTCGATTTCGCTTGTTTTTCAAGCTGTAAAACATGCTCATCGCTTCTGCACAAGCCGTTCCTTCATCTAACAAACTCGCATTGGCGATAGGCAAGCCCGTGAGGTCGCTAACCATGGTTTGAAAGTTCAGCAATGCCTCCAATCTGCCTTGTGCTATCTCTGCTTGATAAGGCGTGTATTGCGTATACCAACCTGGATTTTCGAAAATATTTCGTAGTAAAACCGAAGGCGTCAAAGTGCCATTATAACCGAGTCCGATGTAGGAGCGAAAAACCTGATTCTTAGCCGCCGTTTTCTTCAAAGCTCTCAAATAATCTGCTTCGGTCAAGGCGTCAGGAAGATCAAGACTTTTGGACAAACGAATTCGATTGGGGACAGTTTGTTCCATAAGCTGTTCTAGCGAATCTACTTTCACAGCACTCAGTAATTCAGCAAGTTCGGACGAATTTGGGCCAATATGACGATTGACGAAACGGTCTGGAGATTGTATGGATAGCATGGATTTCGTTTGTTTTAATAGCAAATGGTCTAATGGAAACGCAAAACGCCTCTTTAATACTCGTTTTTTCGCTACAAAGATAAGCATTACCTAAGAATATATTAGACCACTTTGTAGATACTTTTTAACATTAACTTAGTTCTGACAATCACGATACAGCTCTATTATACAAGCTTTTATTAGTCCTTCATTTTTGTAGTGCGTTGATAATGTGGATAAGTCTTTCCTCTTCTTTT
>JAHDHB010000573.1:3203-4086 GCA_020631545.1 Saprospiraceae bacterium
AAAAGCAAGGAAAACCTAAATTGAAGGCTTTAGTTTATTTCATTATCGAAAATTGTACATTTGCTTGTGACAGAATTAAGCAAACAAATAGTGCCAAAAAAATAATTAATCTTATTCAACATTGAGGTGTTTATATTTTTGATACATCAAAAATGATAGTGCCAAGTTAGAAGATTTATCTTTATCTTTGCAATGATTTATTTACAACTTTAAACACACAACCCTGAAAATCAAATACATATACTATTCACCCCTAGTAGTGTTGTCCCTTAGTTTTTCTCTTTATAACATAGGTAAAGTTCCTCTCTGGGAATGGGATGAATCTAGAAACGGACTCAATGCTCTAGAAATGTTGAAAAACGGCGATTACTTCAACTTGCAGTACGCTGGCCAACAAGACAATTGGAACGCTAAACCACCTCTTTTGATTTGGTTAATTATGCTATGCTACAAACTCTTTGGAACTAATGAAATTAGCTTAAGACTCCCATCTGTTTTTGCCACCGTCTTATCTATTCACTTTTTGTATCAATTAGTGTGTTTATATAAAGAGCCTCTCTACGCCTTTTTTACAAGTTTTGCCATGCTTACTGTAAGTGGATTTATGGGCTACCATGTCTGTAAAACAGGAGATTTTGATGCCTTATTACTAGCTTTTTCACTTGGAATGATTTATTTTTTCGTCAGATACTTCAAAGAAAATAATAGTAGGGATGTATTTATTTCTGTTGTATTCTTTGCATTGGCTTTTCTCACCAAAGGTTTTGCCGGCTTTTTAATTGTTCTTCCTCTTCTAATATTCTCCTATTTATACAGCGGTAAAAAAATAATAAACAAACATTTTCTTTATTTTATAGCAGGAATAATAATAATTCCCATTATT
>JAHDHB010000574.1 GCA_020631545.1 Saprospiraceae bacterium
GAATTTTACAAGTACTATGGAACCACTCCTATGAAATGGTTTAGCGAGCAACGGTTAAATAATGCGGCTGCCTTATTAAAAACAAACCAAAAGCGTCCTGTTGATTTGTATGAAGATGCAGGATATGAAAACCTTTCTAATTTTGTTCAAGCCTTTAAGAAAAAGTTTGGTAAAACTCCTAAGCAATACCAGCTTCAAAGTTGAACATTTTTAAATACTTTTTGAACATTTTGACTTCGTTTTGGAATGAAATGGACAGTAATTTTGTAGTATTATTTCACTAGATAATACGCTATTATGTCTAAATCAATTTTCGTTTCTTTAATGTGTTTGGCTTTTTATTCGTGTTTGTTTGGTCAAAATACTTTTACATTAGGTAGTAAAACGTTAGATGGAAATGCAACTAGCATGGAAGAATTTAATGGCTTTGGTTGTACAGGCGAAAATAGTTCTCCTCAACTTTTTTGGTCAAATCCTCCAGAAGGAACAAAGAGTTTCGCCATAACTATGTATGATCCTGATGCTCCCACTGGAAGTGGTTGGTGGCATTGGGTAGTTTTTGATATTCCAAATGATACTAAAAGCATTAAGAAAGGAGCAGGTAATATCTCAAAAGGATTAATGCCGGAAAAAGCCGTTCAAAGTATTACCAACTACGGCGTGCCTGGCTATGGTGGTCCCTGCCCTCCTGAAAATCATGGAATTCATCAATATATAATTACTGTTCATGCACTAAAAGTGGATAAATTGGGCTTGGATGAAAACGTCAATCCCGCTATTGTTGGATATTACCTTTGGAAAAATACGATAGCGAAAGCCAGCTTGGTAACCTATTATGAAAGGACTAAGTAAGGACTGTTATTGTATAATGAACGATTGTTCCGAATTTTTTTAGGTTAGGTCAAGATACTAAAAGCCGCTTAAGCTATGTAAAAAAGCAAAGAAATACGTTTCTTTGCTTTTTTAACAGAAAATTAAACGATGAGGTCACTCTGAAAAGGCTCTTCTTTAAAACACGATGAAGGTATGATGTTTATTAATTCCTAGCAAATAAATATTTTCGTCATAAGGATTTCATTCATCATAAATCGTATTTTTTGATTAATTCCCACTTTTCGGAGTAGACTTAGCTATGTTGTTCAACAACTAGAGAACTAGTGTTTAAAAAGAATTGTCCTATTTCCCCACTTCCTGCGCTTGGATAGCAGCAATACCGACCATATCTACAATTTGTCGTACACTAGCACCAAGCTGTAGAATGTGGACAGGTTTCTTCATGCCTAACAAAATAGGGCCAATGACATCCGCGTTAGAAACTTTTCCAAGTAAGTTATAAGCAATATTAGCTGAGGATAAATTAGGGAAAATCAGGACATTTGCTCGATGGCTACCCAACTTTGAGAATGGGAAGAACTCTTTGCGTATCTCTGGATCCAAAGCCATGTGTGCTTGCATTTCACCGTCGAGAATCCATTCTGGATGGTATTTGTGGAGAATTTGAGTGGCTTTGCGCAAGCGAATCGCCGACTCCCCATTCATCACAGAACCAAAGTTGGAATAACCGATAAGCGCAATCCTTGGTTCGATATTGAAGGAGCGCACTTGTTGAGCAATCAATTCCGTAATATCTGCTACATCCTCAGGTGTTAGATCATGGTTAATGGTCGTATCACCTAGGAATAAAGGGCCATATTTGGTCATTAGAATATGAACTCCAGCCACTTTCTTGACACCTTCTTTTACACCGATAATCTGTAGCGCAGGACGAACAGTAACAGGGTATTTTTTTGTCAATCCACCAATCATAGCATCAGCATCACCCATTTCGACCATCATTACACCGTAGATGGAACGCCCACGTACTACACTAGCAGATTCATAGATAGTCAATCCTTTACGCTTGCGTTTTTCGTAATAGTAATCAACATACTGCTGCATTTTTTGCTCTTCATCTTCGTCTATTGGATTTTTCGGATCGATGATTTTGACACCAGGTAGAGCGATATGATATTCATCCATCATGGCAAGTAAACTTTCTCTATTGCCAAGTAAAATAGGGAGCGCAATTTTTTCTTCCAGTACTATCCTTGCGGCTTTAAGCACAGATAAGTTTTCAGCATCAGCAAAAACGACTCGCTGCACATCCACTTTAGCTTTGGTTTCAATCACTTTCGAGAGCGTATGGTCTTTACCAAGTCGTTTAGACAATTCCAATTCATAAGCATCCCAGTCGGTGATTGGACGTAGGGCAATACCTTTATCCATGGCAGCACGAGCTACAGCAGGGGCTACGGTAGAGATCAAACGTGGATCTACAGGTTTAGGAATGATGTAATTTTTGCCGTATTTCAAGTTAATGTTGCCATAAGCAATGTTTACAATGTCCGGCACGGGTTTCTTTGCTAAATCTGCTAAGGCATAAACAGCGCCTAGTTTCATCTCTTCATTAATTTCTGTAGCGCGGACATCCAGGGCACCTCTGAAAATAAAAGGAAATCCTAGTACATTGTTTACCTGATTTGGGTAGTCAGAACGCCCCGTTGCCATGATGCAGTCAGGCCTTGCTTTAGTCGCTTCTTCGTAGCTGATTTCAGGCGTAGGGTTAGCCATAGCAAAGATGATACAATCCTTTGCCATCACCTTTATCATTTCGCCATTCAAGACATTCCCCCTTGAAAGTCCAACAAAGACATCGGCTCCATCAAGTATTTCAGCTAAGGAAGTGTTAGCAGCTACCGTACCGTTGACAAACTCAGGCTTTTTGCCATTTAGGTTATCGCGGTCGGGGTGGATAAGCCCCTTGCTATCATACATGAAGATATTTTCCTTTTTGGCTCCTAAGGCCAAGTATAGTCTAGTACAAGAGATCGCAGAAGCACCAGCCCCATTGACGACTATTCGTACCTTCTTGATGTCTTTTTTTACAATTTCCAAGGCATTTAGCAAAGCCGCAGCACTTATAATAGCTGTACCGTGCTGATCGTCATGCATGACAGGAATGTTTAACTCCTTTTTCAATCTCTCCTCAATTTCGAAACAATCGGGAGCTGCAATATCCTCCAAATTAATTCCTCCGAAGGTAGGTTCTAGTATTTTTACGGTACGTACAAACTCATCGATATTCTTGGTATCAAGTTCTAAATCAAAGCAATCAATGTCAGCATAGATCTTAAACAGTAAACCTTTCCCCTCCATAACAGGCTTGCTAGCGGCTGGTCCAATATCTCCTAAACCAAGTACGGCTGTTCCATTGCTTATCACCGCAACAAGGTTGCCTTTTGCTGTATATTTATAAACATCCTCTTCTTTGTTGGCGATAGATAAGCAAGGCTCTGCTACGCCTGGAGAGTAAGCGAGCGATAGATCACGCTGATTCGCTGTTTCTTTGGTAGGGATCACTTCTATTTTCCCTGCTCTACCCTTAGCATGATAGTATAAGGCTTGTTCTTTTAATGAATTTTGTTCCATAGCTTGTATCGTAAAAATTAGTATTAAAATTGATGGGAACAAAAGTACGAACAGATATTATTGAATGGTAGGAAGTGAAGAATTATTTTCTAGGAAAAATTCGTATTATTTAACATAAATAGCTGTGAGTAATTTAACATCATTTTTGAACTTACTATTTTTTAGAGTAGTCAATGCTTTTTTGGATAGCCATTAGAGGAGACGAGTTGTTGGTAAGTTTTCCAAACATTATAAATAAAGAACTAATTGTTGAATTAACTTCTAGTCTAAATTGGTAAATGAAAGCACAAAAATTAAAGGAAAGAGGGTAAGCCGGCCTTATATCAATTGCGTTAAGAAAATCAAAATTGTGTGAGGGCTTAAAGGAGCGACCCGCGAATGTAGTGGGTTTAGGAACAAGGGATAACCTTTTATTTCGCAGAGTTTTAGGAATCAATTCTTATTAATCGCAAAAACCATTTTAGCGAAATGGCTCGGGTCGTGAGCGGGATGGCCGTTTTGATTTTTAGCAATTTATATAAAGCCTTGAATTTTGCTTCTTTTGTTCAAGGAGTCCACTCTAAAAAGGGTAATATTAGAAGTAAATGGAATTTTATAAAATTTTG
>JAHDHB010000575.1 GCA_020631545.1 Saprospiraceae bacterium
GTCCAACAAAAACAACACAATACATTGCATTTCAAACCAATACCGTAGAATCGCAATGCATCGCGCCCACAAAGAACATCACATCATATTCAAAAACACATAACGCGACGCATCGCGTTATAAGCGAAAAAATCAACCAACATAATCGTAAGCCAAATCCCAATCCTTCCACACCACTTCATAGCCTGAATGGCGTAACATTTCAGCGATTTCACTAGGGCTACGCTCGTCAGAAGTTTCAAATTGCTCCAAGGATTCTGTATCCGAACAATAGCCTCCTGGATTGGTTTTAGACCCCGCACTCATAGACGTAATTCCTAATTTAAAAGCGTGGTTTCTAAAGTGTTGTGTTTCCCTAGTGGAAAGACTCAATTCGACCTCTTCATTGAAGATGCGATAAGCGCAAATCAACTGTACCAACTCCCGATCATTCATCACCACTTTAGGCTCCAAGTAGCCCTCCGCAGGGCGAAGCCGTGGAAATGAAATCGAATAATTCGCTTGCCAATACTTCCGCTCCAAGTAGCTCAGGTGCAGTGCCGTAAAGAAACTATCCGTTCGCCAATCCTCCAAGCCAATCAACACCCCAAGCCCGATTTTCTTCATACCAGCCTTACCCAAGCGATCCGGTGTTTCCAAACGATAATTAAAATTAGATTTTCGTCCTTTAGGATGATGTTTTTTATAATCCTCCTTGTGATAAGTCTCTTGATAAACCAAGACCGTATTCAAACCAAAAGGAATTAATTCTTCATAATCTTCTTGATCAAGTGGTTGAACCTCCATCGAAATATGCGAAAAATGAGGGCGAATAAGGCTCAAGGCCTTCTTGAAATATTCCACCCCAACCGTTCGATTAGCCTCCCCAGTTACTAGTAAAATATGGTCATACCCCATTGATTTTATCGCTTCCACCTCCGTCAAAACCTGAGTTCCCGACAAAGTCGTCCTAGTAATTTTATTGTCTAAACTAAAGCCACAATAAGTACAAATATTCTGGCATTCATTCGACAAATACATCGGGGCAAAAAGCCGCATTGCCTTACCGAAACGCTTGAATGTCAGTTGCTGACTTAGTGCAGCCATCTCTTCCAAAAAAGGCTCGGCAGCAGGAGAAATCAACGCTTTGAAATCTTCTAAGGTCCGTTTTCCATCCTTGTACAAAGCATGTTCTACGTCTCGCGTCGTTTTTCGATAGATACTGTCGCTGGTTTCCTTCCAGTCGTATTGATTATATAATTGGGTAAACATGAATAGTTTTCGTTTGAAATTCGATTCCCGAAAGATACGGAAATCACAGGTATTTAACAGCTAATAGCAAGAGATTCTCCTATGCACAAGTGATTTTCTAGTTCCTCGCCAACGACGCGAAAAGAGCAAGCGAACCTGTGAGACTTCCAGGAAGATATAGCGAGAAGACAAGTCTGAGAGGTTTAGAAGCTGTTAAGATATTTTAACAACAAAATTCATTTTCAAGCAAAATTCGACAATTCTTACCGTCTCCTCGTTAAATTCCGTTAAATACAGGACGAATTTAGTTTTTTTCGTTATTTTTAGGCCAACCTTCTTTCTAGCGAAGGATGAATAAAAAGCGACATTCTCTAAGGTAATTAGCTGAATACTACCGCTGAACCAAATGAATGTATTTCACCTTATAAATCAAGGAAATATCTCACAAAAAAGGAAATTCGTTTTGCTCCATTATGAATAATTTTAGCCCTAGTGTGAAGATGATTTTCTACTTATAGCTAATTTTTTGCATAAAATAACGGAGGAACTTTATTCGCTAGAAATGGATTGATTAGAATAGAAATAGCCAAAAAACAGGAACCTTATTTTCTGGCTATCGTTAGATCAAGTTTGAAACCCACAAGAACAATACAATGAATTACACTTAAAGCATTGACAAACAGCTTTTTAATAAAAAACTGTAAGGATAATTCGTAATTCATAACCTGCGACTTTGCCGCCATGTGTTCTTTATATCTGCGCTTTACAACTATGCGAGAAACTAGTTTCATCGAACAAAATAAAGAGAAATGGGAGGATTTTGAAAGCCTTTTACAACGAAAGGAACAAAATCCTGATGAATTGAGTGATTTGTATGTCAAAATCACTGATGATCTTTCTCACGCCCGTACCTTCTACCCCAATCGTTCTGTAAGAGTCTACCTCAACGGACTGGCTCAGCAGCTTTTTCAACTCTTATATAAGAACAAAAAAGGAACAAAATCCGGCTTTGTCAATTTCTGGAAAAAAGAACTACCCGAAATCGTATACCTTCATCGTAAGGAGTTTATGCTTTCCCTTTTTGTGTTTGCCCTAGCCCTAGGTATCGGCATTTTCTCCTCCATCCAAGACAGCTCCTTCCCCATTCATATCCTAGGCGAAAGCTATATGGAAATGACGGAAGAGAACATCGCATCAGGCGATCCTATGGCCGTCTATAAGCAACAGAATGAAGTAGATATGTTTCTAGGCATTACCCTCAACAATCTACGAGTTGCCTTTCTCACCTTCATCCTCGGGCTATTTTTTGCCATAGGCTCTATAGCCATTTTGATCAAAAATGGTGTGATGGTAGGCACTTTCCAGTGGTTTTTCTACGATCAAGACCTCTTTCGGGAATCCTTTTTAACCATTTGGGTACATGGAACCCTAGAAATTTCCGCCATTATCATAGCAGGCGCAGCAGGTATTGTGATGGGCAAAGGACTCGTATTTCCAGGCACTTACACAAGAAGCCATGCCTTTAGAGTCACTGCAAGACGAGGTCTAAAAATCATGCTTGGCATAGCCCCGATCATCATTATGGCCGGATTCATAGAAGGCTTTTTGACAAGGTACACTGAAGCGCCCGATTTCCTACGCTTAGGGCTGATTCTCACTTCACTTACCTTCATTCTAGGCTATTTTGTATGGTATCCCTACAGCCTTGCAAAAAGAGGTTTAATCGATCCTTTAAAAGCACCAAACTTACCTCCCGATAATATCAAAAAAATTGATTATACGCGCATCAAGCACAATGGTGAAGTTTTTCTAAATACCATCACTTTCCTTCGCAGGCAAAGCAAACGAATATTTGGAGCAACGTTTCTTTTCACTTCCATTTATACCATAGCCAGAACCGTTGAGTATTTATACTTTCAAGAAACTGTCGTAGAAGGCCATGATTATCCTTGGTTTACGCAGATTTTGTACGATGCGTTTTATATGACGAACAATGGATCTATTTATATAAACTCCTTAGGCCTAGTATTTTTTGCTGCCTTTAGTGTATGGCTAGGTTATTTAATGCTTTTAGATTTTAAAGGACATTCTTGGAAAGCAAAAATCAATTATAAAGACTTTGGAAGCTTCTTTCTTAAGAATTTCTTCAAAGCTTTGTTCATTTTATCCATCGGATTAGCAAGTACTTATATGGATGCTTGGGGAATGCGACTTTTAGTTTACTTATTATTTCCCATATTTTTACTCTGGTTGTTTATAGCTCAAAAAGAAGAAATTCCGTTCCTGACAGCACCAGTGAAAGTGTTTCAATTCATAAAAGAAAGCCTAGGAAAAATACTTGGGCTTAGCGGTATTCTTTACATCATTGGCCTCTTATTATATATTGTCTCTGTTTCGCCACTAGTAGGTATCTACAGCTACATGATAAGTGAAAACATTTTTACAGAACTAGAAACAGCCAACCAATTCAATGATATCGCAAGAATTTTCGTACACAGTTTCTCCTTTTACCTTACTTTTGCGCTTACCTTCGTCGGTTTTAGCTTTTTGTATTATTCCTTAAATGAAATACATTCAGCCGCCAACCTAAAAGAACGGATTAAGCATATCGGAGAACGAAATATCGCTTTCGGACTTGAAAAAGAGAGGTATTCTTAGTTAGTTAGGAGTTAGTAGTTGAAAATTAGTAGTTGTGTTTGGGCGATTACTGACGTGGGAAACTCCTAACTATTTAGAACTATCGACAGAGAACAACTCTTAACGCCTAACTCCCGATAGCTATCGTGGACAACTTTTAACTATAAACATGAATAGTCACCACAT
>JAHDHB010000576.1:0-2960 GCA_020631545.1 Saprospiraceae bacterium
TTGTATTGCTTTAACTTTATTAATAAAAATTTTATTGAAAGTACATTGTCCATTAGTAAACTTGATAAAAAATAGGCAAAGGAATAGAAAGACCAGTTTTTTAGGCATTTTGAACATGGCAAGCAAGGCTATGGTATTAATATAAATTCATAAAGATAATTAATAAGTACTGAAAGGATTGCTAAATATTAATATTTAGCAATCCTTTGTTAGCAAATCATAGAAATTTAAGCTTCTATATTTACATTTTTTGCAAGACCATTCTACGAGTAGTTATATCGTTACCTATTCGTAAAGTCGCAAAATACATACCCGACGCAAGTTCTTCTCCTTGGAACAAAGCTTCGTAAGTTCCTTGTTCTTGATAGTCATTTACAAGCGTTCTTACTTTTTCCCCTAAGGTATTGAATACATGCAACTCTACCTTAGCAGGCTGCTCTAGCGTGTATTCTATGGTCGTTTGCCCCTGAAAAGGATTGGGGATTATTTTTAAATCGCTTGAAGATGCTACGATTTTACTTTCTAATACCGCTTTCGATTTTTCATCATCGACTAAATCTTCAGTAGGATTACTAGAACGAGCATTCGTATCGGTATCATCGCATTTTTCAATATAGGCATGTAAAAAACTGCCTTCTTCACTAGTAAAGCCTGGTAGTAAATGAATTTTACCTGCTGAACGCATAACGACATTGGCGGTATTCGTTAAGCTACAGGAAGCGCCTATTTCTAAAGAAGCTTCTATGAGACGAGTATCATCAATAATCATAGATTCATCTAATATTATAGTATTGGTCGAACTATTAACCGAGCCGACGTAATAGGGTTCTACCTTATACATACGTTTCCCATTGCCCATTAATGAAGTTAGCCCATCCAATTCATTGATAATACTACTAGGAGACATCGAAAGGCTATTCTCTGCGAGTATTTTAGCTACCACGGCTGTAATGAATGCGGCAGAATAAGAAGTTCCACTTTTTGCCTGATTGTTGTATGAAAGATTTTGGCCAAAGGCATAAAACTCTGCTTTACCAGAAAATGATGCTATGTCATTTGAATTATCTACAGCTCCTACACGAATTACATTGTCATAATTGTTGTAGTTGTTATCCAAAAGAGAATAGTTGTAAAACCCTGATGGCCAATGATTGTTTCTTCCTTCTCCTTTATTTCCCGCAGAAGTAATAACAACAATTCCTTTCTTGTGAGCTTCTACAATAATTGACTCTAATAATGGAGAATGCCTACCGTAGTATCCCATACTGACATTGATAATTTTCGCGCCTGAATCTATAGCATAACGCAAGCCACAAACAAAATCAAAAAGGCTGCCTCTTCCTGACTCTGATTTGACTTTTATATTCATAAATTCAATAGGAATCGAATTGGGCGAGAAGGATTCTATGATATGCGCGACTATAGTGCCGTGTTCTTCTCCTTGGATCGTATCCATTGGAGATAAGGCATTGTAGCCGTTCATTTCATTACTGCTTCCCCCTAGACAATTTAACAGAGTATCGTTAGTCGGGCGAAGCCAAAATGGCCTTGTAATTTCAGATTTTCTTATCCCATTATCAATAATGGCAATAACGATTGGATCATAAGAATTCACGTTTGTAGATTCCCTTGGCCAAGAATACATCTCACCCGATAGGCAATAAGCTGGTGGATCGTAGTCCATGAAAAAATTTCTACCGTTTCTGGTCCCATCTTCATCTAAACTCCCGCTCGCGGCATTGACTTTTCCTTCTACATTAGGATTCGATCCTTGATATTCCCAAAGTTCAAGCGGTGGAGAACAAAGGCAACTGTCTATCTTTTTAAAGTCTTGACTAAGAAGGCTATCGGCTACTTGAGCCGGAGTTAACGAAGTATTGTTGTAATCTACTATTAAATGGCGAGTATATAGTTTTCCTTCTAACTCTGTTTCTTCTTCATTGACGATTAGTACAAAACAGGTGTCCACTATTGGTGCATTGGGACAATTAAACTCATAAGTATAAGTACCCGAATGATCAACCGTTAGAGAGTTATAGGTAAGGTCATAATGAAATGCCCCATCAGGGGTAACAATGGGTACACCATCTTTATACCATTGAACACAATTAAATCCGCAAATATCAGTCGGTGCTAGAAAACAAATGCCTTCTCCTTCGTACTTCAAATGCTCAGAGCAATTTTGCCCTCTTACACCATTCATAAAAAGTGCAAACACAAAAAAAATTGTTAGTATATTTTTCATTGTTGTGAATTTTAAAAGTTAAAAAAGAATACGTTGTTAAAGAGAAGAAGGAAAGCGACACCTTGCTAGCGAATGCCACTTCCTTCTATTCACAACAATTTTATTCTCTTGTTATTATCATCTTTATAGTTGATGATTGACTTGGGGTTTGTAGTCTAGCATAGTACATACCTACAGGTAATTCCTTTACTTGGAATTGTATCTGATGTTGGCCTTTTGCTTGGGATTGATTAATCAATTGCTTGACTTTTCGGCCTGTGGCATCGAATACTTCTAGGAGGACTTCGGTGTCACTTTCTAGTTGATATTGAATGGTGGTTTGCTTGGTGAATGGATTGGGGAAACAGGTGAGTAGCTGTGTTTGAACTTTCGCTATGCTTGGTTCGTTTTCTGGTCGTTTAGCTGTAACATTGTCAGTTTGTTCAGCAAAGAAACTAATTGAGGAACATTGGCTGATTTGTGCATTAAATTCACAGCCCTCCTCAGCATGAAACCCAGGTTGTAACTGTATTCGAGTACCTGCTTGGTACTCCACAATAGAACTAGGCGTTAAAATTTGAGTAGAAGTAATTTCATCGACCTCATCATAAGTTATTGTATTACTGATTATCCCCGTCAGATTCAGTGAGCCTGAACAATTAGAACAAGTACTCAGACAAGACGCATTGTTCACATTATTTATAATGACTGCCGAAGGTTGAGGGCCAAAACCTAA
>JAHDHB010000576.1:2970-4053 GCA_020631545.1 Saprospiraceae bacterium
AAATTGACACCGACACCTGCATTTTGGCAATAGCTCATTATAGTGCCTCCATTTGAGGGATTACTTGGTACGGTGCAATTTCCTTCTGTGGAACCCGAACAACCATCAATAGCCGTATTATTTCCATTCCATACACAGGCATGTGTATGTCTAGAACCGAAAAGATGTCCCATTTCATGCGTAAAAACATAGATTGTCCATGAATAGGTAGGAACGTTACTATAGGTAGTTGAAATTCCACTGTAGCACATACTTTGGCTTCTATCAGGATTACATAAGCCACTAAATCCAGCTGCACGTCCTCCTCCCACTCTGTAACTAACTAAATGTGCAAAATCTCCGTTAAAGGATGTCCTATAATTTTGAAATTGAGATAATATTACGGGCCTACTTATACCTGTATATGGGCTAGCATCTGTCCAAATAAATAATTCTGATAGCCTTATAATGACGCCATCGTTAGCTAATAATGCAGCAGATTGATTAAATAGTCCTATTACGTAAGCAGTTGTATTTGCCTCTTTATTGTTGTAAACATCGTTATTTACTTCTAGGTAAATATTTACACAATTATCGCTAGTTACTTTTCCATGTTGATATTGAAGATCTTCAACAGTGTAAGACTCCCCTTTATCTACTGTTTCACATTCAAAGTTTGGTTGTACTTGTAGGTCTTTGTCATTATATAAAATATGGCTATTAGAATGATTATCACCTTCTAATTTGCCCAATACCCAATTTCCTTTTTTTGTAGAAATTATTCCCATAACTTCGTTGGGAAAAAAGCTAAGTGCTACAAGGGATTCGTTATCTCCTTTGATAATGCCTTGATAATGTATTCCTAGCTCAGGATTAAGCATCTTGTCTCCTCCACTGGTTGTAACTTCAAAGCCAGATGAAAAGATATTTGCTCTTTTTAGCAACACCTCAAAATCAGCGTGTTTTCCATGAGGTATTGAAAGTTTTAAATGCTCTTTTTTCTGGTGTATTGCTTTATCTAAAGCTTCATTATCAAGGTTTAAAATAGTTGCTTGATGCACTACCTTATTCCAAGTTTTATCAGGATGATCCTCTTTTGATTCC
>JAHDHB010000577.1 GCA_020631545.1 Saprospiraceae bacterium
CCTTCGGAAACATGAGTTGCTCAGAATCACTATCTCTACAGATAATCAACTGCTCAGACGTATGTTGCTCATAGTCCATGATGATTGATTTCCCTGTTATCCCTTTTGGAGATAAGTAGGGAAAGTCAAATTTCATATTAGGCTGAAAAGCCTTCAATACATTATACCAAAACATCTCATCGACATAGCTTTCTACAAGGACGACAACGTCTTTCCCCTTATGAAATGCCTCTTCTCGCATTCTTTCTGCATTATCTTCAATAGACATAGACTAGAGCTTTGCTTTTAATTTCTGTCGGTAAGCCTCATCTTTAGCGACCATATAATACTTTCTTTGTGTTTCAACAGCATTTACTTCTTCTAGTGTTCTAGCTTTATCAAGCAAAATGCTAAATATATTAATGTCAGGAAGAACTTCAGCTTTGTCCATAAGGTTTAAAACTGAAAGTCCTTGAATCATATTGCGAGCATTATTAACTAAAACAGTAAATAATGCATTAGGTTTTATACCCGCTTTCTTTGAAGCTTCAAAAAGCTGGAGGCTCTCCTCATAAGATGTTGCTAAACCGAGGAGATATATGAAGGTAAAAATATTCGGCCTTACATTTTGTTCTTCTAAATACTTTAGCAAACTTTCACTCTCTGCTAGTGTAATGACTGATCTTTTAGCTATTTCCCGATTAAAATCCTGTATTTTGCTTTGATTTCCGTTGAGATGAAGCGTGGAAATTTCTTTTTCAAACCATTCAGAAAATCCCCGAGAATCTGAAGATTGCCATTTTGAGCTTTCTTCTTGAGCATCTAGTCCTCCCTCCTTGCTAATCTCTTCTATCCGCGCTATTTTATCTGTCCATCCTCTAAAATAAACGGAGGGGGAATGCGTCGCCATAATGATTTGTACATGCACATTTAGGCTTAAAATCTTTGAAATCAAAGCTCTTTGCCAATCTAAATGTAAGGAAATTTCTGGTTCATCCAGAAAAAGGATATAAGGTTGATTATCTTGCAATAACGTCGTAAGTAGTATAACAAAAACTTGCTTTTCGCCAGAGGATAATTGATAAGGAGAGATGGGGTTTACTTGTTCACCGACTTTAAAATCAAAACTTTCTTCTAGGAATTTTTTCTTTGTCGGTGCGAATAATTCATTAATTATCTTTATGAATAAATTTTTTCGTGCTAGGCTTTCCCTAGCGATTTTGTCAATTTCTGTGTCATCAGGATGAAGAAAAGCTTGTTCTATTTTTTTTAATAAATCCCTTTGGTATCGTATAAAGGGTTCTCGCAGTCCATCTATGGCTGTATCTAATACTGTAAATTTTGATTTAAAGAGAGGAACATCGAAGGTATCCACTTTATCCACACGAATATCTTCATCAGTTATTCCTACCAACTTTCTAAAACCGTTATCTATACTTATACTACTCCCATCATGAAAATCAATAATAAGCTTGTCAATATTATTAAAGACTTCAAAATCAATTTCTAAATCGGACTTTGCCAAGGCTTCATAAACAAGTCGCAAAATCGTAGATTTTCCCGTTCCATTCGCCCCAATCAGAACAGACACATCACTATCAACCTCCCAGTCAATATCTCCCTTTGACCATAGATTCCGAATTCTAATCCTCTTTATATATTTTCCCATTTCTTTTGAATTAATAACCATACATAAATCCTTCTCATGCTTCCAAATCTATCAAAATCTCCAAAATCTTTTTTGCTGCTACGGGAATCACGGTACCCGGCCCAAAAACACCGACTACGCCATGCTCGTATAAGAATTCATAATCTTGTGCTGGAATTACTCCACCTACGACAACCATGATGTCCTCTCTCCCTAATTTTTTGAGAGCTTCGATGGTATCGGGTACTAGGGTTTTGTGGCCTGCTGCTAGGGATGAGACACCAAGGATATGTACATCATTTTCAGCAGCTTGCTTAGCGGCTTCGGCAGGTGTTTGGAACAAGGGCCCTATATCCACATCGAACCCAAGGTCTGCAAAGCTTGTAGCGATGACTTTTGCACCTCTATCATGACCGTCTTGGCCTAATTTTGCGATCATGATACGTGGTCGCCTTCCTGCTTTTACAGCAAACTCATCGGCCAATTTTTGCGCCATTTTAAAATCATCATTCATGGCAATTTCATTGGAATATACCCCAGAGATAGAACGGCTAGTCGCTTTGAATCGGCCAAAGGTTTTCTCCATAGCATCCGATATTTCCCCCAAGGTAGCTCTAGCTCTAGCGGCTTGTATTGCAATGCTTAGTAGATTTCCTTCCCCTTTAGCTGCTGCTTGTGCTAGGTCTTCTAGTGCTTGGGTAACCTCTTTTTCGTCTCTAGTTTTCTTGATTTCATCAAGGCGTTTAATCTGCGCATCCCTCACAGCAGTATTATCGACTTCCAAAATGTCCATCGGTTCCTCCTCCTCTACTTGGAATACATTGACCCCGATGATAAGGTCTTTTCCACTATCGATTCTTGCTTGTTTTCTTGCGGCAGCTTCTTCAATACGCATTTTAGGAAGCCCCGTTTCGATAGCTTTGGCCATTCCTCCTAACTCTTCTACTTCCTGAATTAAGGTCCAAGCACGCTCGGCTATGTCATGCGTCAATTTTTCGATATAAATGGAGCCCGCCCAAGGATCGACAGAACGGGTAACATTCGTTTCTTTTTGTATAAATAGTTGAGTATCTCTAGCTATTTTAGCCGAAAAATCCGTGGGTAAGGCGATGGCTTCATCCAAAGAATTGGTATGTAAAGATTGGGTACCGCCAAGCACGGCAGACATCGCCTCAATACAAGTTCTAGCGATATTATTGTAAGGATCTTGCTCGGTCAAACTCCAGCCTGAAGTTTGGCAGTGCGTCCTTAGAGCTAAAGATTTGGGATTGGTGGGCTTAAATTGTTGGACGATTTTTGCCCACAGCATTCTAGCTGCGCGCATTTTGGCGATCTCCATAAAATGATTCATCCCTATCCCCCAGAAGAATGAAATTCGGGGAGCGAAGTCATCAATTTTTAACCCTGCTTTCAAGCCAGCACGAATATACTGCAAACCATCAGCTAAGGTATAAGCTACTTCAATATCCGCTGTTCCTCCTGCTTCTTGAATATGATAGCCGCTAACGCTAATGGAATTGAACTTGGGCATATTTTGCGAAGTAAATTCGAAAATATCTGCAATGATACGCATAGAAGGCAACGGTGGATAAATGTAGGTATTTCGCACCATAAATTCCTTTAGAATATCATTTTGGATAGTGCCACTGAGTTGACTAGGTTTTACGCCCTGCTCCTCTGCCGCTACAATGTAAAACGCCATAATGGGAATGACGGCTCCATTCATCGTCATCGAAACTGACATTTTATCTAGCGGAATTTGGTCGAATAGGATTTTCATATCCTCTACACTGTCAATAGCTACCCCTGCCTTCCCCACATCTCCAGTAACACGCTCATGATCAGAGTCGTACCCTCGATGGGTAGCAAGGTCAAAAGCAACGGAAAGTCCCTTTTGCCCAGCAGCTAAGTTCCTACGATAGAAAGCATTACTTTCTTCTGCGGTAGAAAAACCAGCATATTGACGTATCGTCCAAGGACGTACGGTGTACATAGAAGAATAAGGGCCACGCAAGTAAGGTGGTAACCCCGCCGCGTAGTCTAAATGCGTTAACTGCTCCAAGTCAAGTTTATAATACTTGGATTTCACCTCAATCTGCTCTGGTGTTTTGTAGCGCTTTTCTTCACCAAGGCTATTTTGAGCTTGCGTAGATAAAGTCTTATCTCCTAGTTCTATATTTGAAAAATCAGGCCGTTTCATGCTGCAAAGATACAAGATGACAAGGAGAATTGTTGAGATTGAAGGTGAGAACTTCTAAAAAGCTAAAAGTTCGACCATGAATGGAGCCCTTTGGGCAAAATTTTCTGCACATTTTGGACAGAAGAGTCCCGAAAGCTTTCGGAAAGCTTTCGGGAGATTTTTCTTCGAAAAATCTAAGTTCGCTGTGAGAACAGTCTCTCTAC
>JAHDHB010000027.1:0-4308 GCA_020631545.1 Saprospiraceae bacterium
TAGGAAGATGCCTGTAGGACCATGCTGAATGCTGCTACAGCGCGCCGACTACAAACGGATAGCGTGATAAGCTGCCCAAAAAATGACTAAAGACCTTATTTACAGGGAAATTAATACTAAAACTTAGGTTTTTAGAATGACCTCCTATCGGATAAATCCAAGGAGAACCCCATGAAAAAAGCGACAAACTCACTAGGAGTTTGTCGCTTTTATGACAAGAGAAATAAGTTCTAATCAATTGTTACTAATGCTTTAAGAACTTCTGAGTGAAGACTTCATCATTTGTTCTAAGCATAACAAAGTACATGCCTTTAGGCAATAGGGCTACATCGAATTGAGTTCTACCCTCTGTGATAAGTTGTGTAAGGACAGCTTTACCAGAGATATCGTAAACAACTACTTGAGTTTCTTCTTGTAAAGAAGGCATCTCTACATTCAAGATTTGAGTAGTAGGATTCGGATATACGCTAAGCGTAGCAGGTACTTCCGTTACTTCCTCTGTCGTGATTCTTGCTGTAGGCTCATCTGAAGTGAAAGGCATAGCTACAGGCTCATCACCTAGTAAAGTAGCATTAGCACAACCTTCGATGGTTACATCATCAATATAAATCCAATCAGAATTTCCAGAAGCATCACAACGGATACGTAAAGTTGTAGCAGAAGAGAAAGGTCCTTGTACCGTGATAGCGTCAGTGTATCTAGTGTTGTTATTAAAATCAACACCGCGAGCATAATTCGCTATTGTAGTATAACCACCACCAGTGTTTATTTCAACAAAGTAGTCTTCGTTGGTTTCCATACTTCTAGCATACATGGAGTAGCTAATCGTAATTTCTTCAAAACTAGATAAATCTAAAGGATTTGTTGTCATGGAAGAAGCAGCACCAGAGTTATCTCTTAAACGTATACAGTAGTTACCAGTATTCGCATAAGCAGCATCATTGGCACTTCTACGAGCATCAGAACCACCATCATTCCAGATTCCCCAGCCAGATTCAAAACCATCGCTATTCACTACTTGGTCAGTACATCCACCGCCCCCACAAGGGCTACATAAAGAACCACCGCAGTCTACCCCCGTTTCATCTCCATTTTGAACATTGTCCGAGCAAGTCTCGCAAGAACCATCGTCTTGAGTAGCATTAGGATCATAGTTGTGCGCAGTAGCATCTGTACAACCAGGAACAGGATCTGGAGGACAAGCATCACATAAAGCACCACCGCAATCTACACCAGTTTCATCTCCATTTAAGACATTATCTGAGCAAGTCTCACAAGAACCATTATCTTGAGTAGCATTAGGATCATAGTTGTGTGCAGAAGCATCTGTACAACCAAGAACAGGATCTGGAGGACAAGCATTACATAAAGCCCCACCACAATCTACGCCAGTTTCATCTCCATTTTGAACATTATCAGAACAAGTTTCGCATGAGCCGTCATCCGTGGTCGCATTAGGATCGTAGTTGTGAGCAGAAGCATCTGTACAACCAGGCACATCCGTAGTACCACCAGTACAGAAATTCTTAGATTCAGTACTAGCAAAACTACCGCCAGAAGCTATGGTAGATCCGCCACTAGTAAGGGTATAAGACCCTGTGCCATAAGCACAGCAGATACCGTCACCGTAAGAATCATTGATGGTAAAGGTATAATCACCAGCAGGTAAATTCCAGTTAAGGTTATACGTTGTATTATTGGCATATCCGCTACCAGACTCAACGGTAGTACCCCCGCTATTCGTTACAGTCCAGCTAGTTTCAGAACCATAGTTATCTGTTACAAGTGTAAAGGCTACACTTGTGTCAAAACAAGGACAAGGAGCACAGTTAGAACCACCACAATCGACACCTTCTTCATCTCCGTTTTGAATGTTATCATCACAAGTAGGAGGAGCACAGCTAGCAGGACCAACACCTACAGCAGCCCAAGCGCTACAAGTAGCGTTGTACTCAGCAGAACCCGCACCATAAAGATCGGATGCAGCTTGAAGAGCACCATCACGAGCAGCAGCAAAATTAGAGTTAGCACTCAAGTAAACAGAGAGATTACGGTAAGCAATAGCAGCCGCTTTGTCTATACCGATACCAGCTACATTATAAGCATCGCCATTATCGTTTGTACCAGATTCTCCATGTGCAAGGATGTAGAACCACTTGTTTTGTACACCAGAGTTGATGTGTACCCCCCCATTATCACTAGAAGCTGTATGCCAGTAGTTTCCTTGGTAAGTATCTGGATCATTAAAAGCATTAGGATTATTCATAGAACGGATAGCACCAGAACCACCGATGCCGATGTCTGTCCCCATTTGCCAATCATTTGATCCTGTAGCATAATTTTCAATAGCTTCTCCAAAAATGTCAGAGAAAGACTCATTCAAAGCACCAGATTCGTAGCTGTATACTAAGTTAGCTGTGTATTCTGTAACCCCGTGTGTAATTTCATGCCCTACAATATCCAAAGAAACTAAAGGCCCATAATTTACGCCATCACCATCACCATACGTCATTCTAGAACCATCCCAAAAAGCATTGACATAGTTGGAAGAGTAACTAACATAAGAGCGAAGAACTGCACCATTCCCGTTATAAGAATCGCGGTTATGCTTAGAAAGGAAGTAAGCTTGTGTGCTTTCTGCTCCCCAGTGTGCTTGTACGCCTGTTGCGCTATTGTTGAAGCTACTAGAGCTACTAGTAAAGTCACTCGCATTATTATAGCTAGTACCGTTATTTAAGTTGTATGTTTCAACGCCGTTTGTCGTTTGACGAAGGCGGTGGCTAGAACCAGAATAGTTATCAGCAAGGAAAGAAACATTACCATCATAAAGGCTATTACCTGTAGCATTAACATCTACATGGTGAATACGCTCGTGATCGGTGATGAATTTTCCATTTTGAGCATCAATAAATACATAAGCTCTATATAAAGGAGCTGTAGCGTAAATGTCAAATTTGTAAGCTAAGCGAGGAGCAACTTCCCCCCTAGGATCAACATAAACGACTAATTCTCCTTGAGGCTTTTTATAATCTGCCGCACCATGATCATGGTGGTGGTGGCCTTCGTGGCTGTGGCCTGCATCTTCCCACATGTATTTCTCGGCATTTACATGCTTCAAAGCTGCATGAAAAGCATTCTCGGTAGAGAGTGCTGGTTTCGTGTCTAATTTTCCAATAGCGCGAAATTCACCACTCATGTGGGTTACTTTCCCTTTATTCTCATGTAAAGTATACGTAGCTCCTTCTACCTTTATACCTCTATAAAATTGTTGGTACTTATGGTGCCTCATTCCTATATGGTCACTATAGATTTTGAGTGTACGCATCTCATCATTTGTGGTAATAGGAAGATGCTTTTGAAAAATGAGTGCGGAATGAGAGACTGGAGCGGATTGCTTTAAAGATTGAAGATTTGGAACCTTCTTTTTGTAAGCTGGTTTTTTTGCTTGCGAAAATCCTACGGATACGAGCATAAGTCCAAGGAATAGCGTTAGAGCAAATCTTTTCATCATGATTAGGTGTTTTAAAACTTTATAGGTGTTAAATATTAATTTGGTCAGGGGCGTAATTGAGTGTCAAAAATAGGTTTTAAAATTTAATATTCCAAACTACATTAGAATTGCCGCAATATATGGTACATTCTACAAAACATAAAATTTAATTCTACAACACAAGTGACAACCTTTTAAACACTACACTTTTAAATCAAATCAATTTCATATTTATTTGTAATTATTAGTCAGGGCTTTAAACCAACAAATATAATCTTGTTTTAACATTTTAATGACAGATTTTTAAAAAAATTTTTTGTTAAATGTATTTAGACACTCTTTATAAACTACTAAGAGCTAAAATGAAGTAACAGGCATGAATTTTATTAAAAAAACATGGAAAAGCAAGGAAAAATTTGGTCAAACTGACCTACCCTAGCGTTATATTCTAAGTTCATTACATTCCTCCAAAATTGGAATTATTTGATCACTAGGAATTTGTTAAATAAAACAAGTTCATTAACATGGAGAAAAAACCAAATACGAAAGCAAAAAGGTTAACGAATTGTTAATTATTTTAAATCAGTCCTTTTCAACGTAGCAACTAACGCTATCCACCGATCCTTTCTTTAGAAAAAGGCTTGGAGTTAAATCTACAATAGGAAATAGCCCGGCTACCTTCGCGCCTTGTCTAACAAAAAAATTACTACGCCTAAAATATCCATTACTTCTGAGCAGAACCACTAGCCTCGCTAAAAGGAAAAGCAGTTCTAATACCATGTAAAATGATGTTTTACTTAGAAAAAGTGTAGTGTAGA
>JAHDHB010000027.1:4408-24354 GCA_020631545.1 Saprospiraceae bacterium
AGCAGTTCTAATACCATGTAAAATGATGTTTTACTTAGAAAAAGTGTAGTGTAGAATTAGATTGTCACATTTAAAAAATTATTTATGTAGGAAAAAAACCAGTATTTTTTTCGGAAAATCGCTCTTTACGTTATCGAGGTATAAACTTGTACACCAAGGGTTTACACTAAACAAATGGCTTAGTTTTTTTAAAAATAGGGTCGGAAATTCTAAAATATTGTACTAACATAGTCACAAATAATGTCATAAACTTGTACTGAACGCAATTACTATCACAATAAATACTTTCAAACATGCATTACCCTAAAATTTGTGCCTTCATTCTATTCATTCTATTTTTTGGAGCTTTATCCGCCACTGCTCAAAAAGGAAATGTAGTAATCGTAGGAACTAATTCTTTGACACCAATACTAAACAGCAACTATGTTAAGTCGTCCTGTATCCCTCAAGATCCTCGAAAGCTAGATGTTATTATCGACTTAGAAATTGATTTTGCGGGCATTAATCAAAAAAATGTTCGAGAAATTATTTTTGATTTAGAATTCAGCGCCATTTCTGATACCTATACTTGGGTCAACTGGCTCGCTTCAGAAAATGCTTGGTTAAACAAAACAAACAATTACTCTGTAACTCCTCTAGGAAACAAAGAATACCGCGTTACTATCTATACTCCCAACGGTATTAATCCTTATGCAAAATCAGGTAACTTGACAGGAGCTACTGTCGCTATTGTTACTGACTTTTCTACAGACCCCACTGGACCATTTAATAAGACAGGCTGTTCTAAAGGTACAAGTGGATTTGATGTCATCGTTGATGGTACGCATACCATAAAGACGACAAGCATTTTCCCTAGTACGCTTTATTCTGGAACGGATGTCGATGTTTGTGAATCTCAAACTTGCTCCTTATTCTTAAAAGAAGCAAGCGAGCTACCACAAACGATGAGCAGTAGTATTTACCCAAATCCTACTTCCTACCAATGGACGATTGCTAATCCCCAATTAGCCATCCAAAGGGTAGATATTTTTGCTATAAATGGACGTTTAGTTAAACGTAATGAGCAAGAATCACAACAGGAAGTAACCATTCCTGTTTACGATCTTCCTAACGGTCTTTACCTTCTCAAAGTCTATACGAGTGAAGGTGTACAAACCTTAAAGGCTCAGATTGTACAGTAATGATTATTAGCTCATTATCTATAATTCAGTTGTTGGGCGAAGCGGTTAATTCCGCTTCGCCTTTTTTCAGCTTTTAAAGTTTCTTCAAGACAATCTGTTCAGCATGCTTATTGACAATACTATCGAAAAACTGCTTCAAGAAAGGATAATTTTCTGGTAAAAAAAAAGTTTCATTCAAATTCGTCCGACTCATAAGTTGAATGGTTTGGCCTTCCACAGAAGACATAAACTGAAATTTACCTACCTTGTCCATTAGGGTGACAATCGACTTTTCGGGAAGACTTTCTACTGCATAGCCTTCTGGTATGGTTAATTTCAAGATATAGGTTTCTCCTAGCGGAAAATCAAAATCTATGGGTAGCTCACGTTCATTTACTTTAAAGGGCGAACTTTCACCTCCAATACCCAAAAATGGCGCAAGATAGACTAACTCCCCTGTATTCTCCACATCGAGCGTAAATTGAGCCTTACCCGAAATCATATCCGTTGTCTCTTCTACGCCCTCCATTTCAAGATTTTCAAGCATAACCTCTCCACTATTTTCTAAAAAGAGATCCTCGAAAAATGCCTCGGCATCACGTTCTTTTAACTCTTCTCTTACATATGATCCGACAAAGTTGTTCATAGCAAAACTGACCTCTCCTGCTAGTTGGTTTTCCTCATTTAGTTGCCCCTCAATGCTTATAGTCGTCCTTGATTTAGGCGTATTCATTTCAATCCATTCAAAATTTTTCTTATCAAAAAGAGCCAGCGCAACTCCATTTTGGCTGTTTTGAGAAAGTAAATCATAGGAAATGTTCTTATCAACGACATCCATCAACAAATTTTCACCATCCAATTTTACGAAGCAGAGTACATGGTTAAACTGATAGATAAAAGGCAACAATCTATTGGTTTTACAAAAATCACGTGTACCGACTAAAGCAGGATAAGCATTAATCCCTACTTCATTTAATAAAGCAATAAGCATTAAACTTAGTCCAGCACTATTGGTCGATTTTGTTTTATACATTTCCATGAAGTTCTGATGAACGGTTTTTCGATAAAATCCATTCCAATTCAACATTTCTCTTACCGTTTCATGGACAACCTTTATTTTCTCTTTTTTGTCAGCAATCTTGGCGCATTTAGCTTTAACAGCGGCTACAACATCACTTGGCAATTTGGTTTTCAACACCTTACCCAAATACTCAGATTCATACGCCCACCTTGCTATATCTTTCCATTCACTAAAGATAGGACGATAACCTCCTCCGAAAGAAGACCCCTTCAATTGAGCTGTAATCCTAGAAGAATAATCAAGAATTGTAGGTAAATGTGGTTCTTCATGCAAAGCAGGAACGTCCTTGGCTAAATAGACCTTTTTCGACATATTTAGCGTCATTTGGTACTTATCCGTTTGTGGAATGCCATAAAAGTTTCCATTATTACTTACATTAAATATCCCAGTAGATTGATAGTATTCATCTTCTGCTAGTTTAAACTTATCAATCTGGCGGCTATCTAGAATATAGTGCAATTCATCAGGATGAGCAATGGTGTATTGACTCAAACGAACGGGAATATCCTCTTGAAAATACCACGTATTAAAGATTGAGGTGAAAGCAGATTGAAGCTCATACTTATACTCTACTACAGATCCTACACTTACTCTAGGAAAGGAAAAACTAACCTTGGTATAATGGCCATCTTCGTTTGTTTCAAAAATCTGAGAGCGCTCTACTTTGATCACACTTCCATCAGGTTGAATAACTTGTGCTTTGAGCGTAATAAGCTTTTCTAAATCCCGATGACCATAATAAGAGAAAAAAACATCCGCCTTGTCAATACCTGATTTTTTAAGGATTTTTACTCGGCGATGGCGTTTATAGATTAGACTAAAACTACCATTATAGAGGTCAAAAGTTGCACTACCAACATCGCCAAGCACTACGGCACGAGCGTCAGGTTCTGGTGCGTACGAAACCATTTGAAGATCGGCAGAGGGAACCTTCCCCCATTTCATGGTCGTATTTTTTTGGGCAAAACTGTCTATCGATAAGAATAAGAATAGAAAAGGAAAAATAAAAAGATTAAATCGCATAGTATTGTTTTATTGAATTTGAGGATTAAAATGCAAATGTACTAAAATACATTTAAACAATAAAGGAAACATAATTTGTTGATAAATCGTTCCAAATCTTCTATTTTTGAAGCGCTATGCTCTTTAAAAATCACCATCAAGAAACGTACTTTATGCAAAAAAACATATTGGTAACCGGCTCACATCGTTCGGGTTCTACTTGGACGGGAAAAGTTCTGGCAGCGAGTGGCGAAACCATTTATATTCCAGAACCTTTTAATATTCTAAATAATAAACATTTTTTAACGCCGTTAAAGTATTGGTTCGAATACATCGGTAAAGACGAAAAAAGGCAGGAGGCTTTTTCAAAATTTATTAAAGATCGAACCCACGGTAGTCTTAATGCCTTAAGAACAAGAATCAGCAAAGCTTCTTATCAAGAGATTCCTCACATTGTGAGTAGTGAATGGATGAAATATCGAAATAGAAGAAAACGTAAGATTGTTCGAGATCCCATGGCCATCTTTTCTGCGGATGTATTTGCTGAAAAAATGAATTATAAGGTGTTGATTTTAATAAGACACCCAGCAGCTTTTGCAGAAAGTCTCAAAAGTAAAAATTGGTTCTTTGATTTTACGGCTTTCACGCTGCAAAAGGAACTGATGGCAGACGTCCTTTCTCCCTTTGCTTCCCAAATCAAAAAAATACTATCAAAACATAAATCGGAGCAAGATATCATAGAACACGCTATTCTATTGTGGAATATCATCTACAGTCGTGTATTGCATTACCAAAACAAATTCCCCAACTGGTTATACATCAAGCATGAAACCCTTTCACTCCACCCCATTCAAGCCTTCCAAAAAATATTTCAACAATTAGAACTCAACTTTAATGATCAGGTAAAGGAACATCTTCTAAAAACTACTCAGGCACAAGGAACTGTTGGCTCCTATCGCAACGCGCAAAAAAATAGTCAAAAGTGGACAACAAAATTAAGCCAAGAAGAGATCCACCGCATCTATGAAGGAACTAAATCAGTCGCTAAGCATTTTTATTCCACTCAGGATTGGTTTAACACGGTTATGCCGCAGGGCTGAACGGTTCTCGAAAAAACTAATATGAGAGCTATATTTTCAGCCTTAAAGCCAAGCCAAAAAGGCAGAGATTCCCCAAAACTAATAATCCTAATATCTAGCTAGTTTTTCGCTAAAGCTATGTGAACTAGGTAAGGTCGTAAGACCTCCTATTAAACCTAGGTGTTCTTGACACATTCATGTCGTCAAAAAACTATGTGTCTTTGTGGCAATTTTTTACGCCAAAATCCCGATAGCTATCGTGGATAGCTAATGGCGCAGCCGTCTTGAGCCCTATCTGGTTGATAATTAATTGTTTTAACCACATAGCAGACATAAGACACATAGTTTTTATAACGACATTTCATTCAGTTGATTTTCAACTACATAATGAAAACAACATATTTGAACAACATAACGGCGATTTAGCCCGTGATTCGCAACAAAAATATTCGACAACATCTTGCCTAAAACATACTTTTAGACATGAATAAAACACCATCTGAAGTTATGAAATAGCGTATTTATACTTTAGACATAATTAGACTATTGTACGATCCCAAGAAATTGTAACTATCAATTTTTAATAAAATAAACAAAACTTACCAAACAAGTATTCAACCATCAAGACAATTTTAATGTAATTAAAAAACAACAACTTAAACAACAAAAACATTAACCTTCAAGCAAAATAGAACTTATAAATACCCTAACAAATCAAAAGAAAATAGCTAAAATATGGGTATTAAATATGTAGGCTTTAAGCGCTTTTTATCCTACCGAAATGCAACTAGAATTAAAACACTCGCGTAAAGAAGAATTCCTACTCTAGAAATACATTTTACAAAAACTAGAGGTTTCCCCACCCATATGTGACTCTAATTGTAAGGCACAACCATTGCCTACACAGTGTTTCCCCTGCTTTGAAAATACCACACTATAATTTTCGAACCAAGTAAATTTTTACCTCAATATAGATAAGTAGTTTTACAAAACAGAACAAGATCATGAGCCATGCAACTCCTTCATTTTTAAGTACAACACCATGTATGAAATCCGTTTTCATCACCTTCATTATATCGATAATTATTGTTTGCACATCGAATATAAGTTATAGTCAAAACTGCTCCATAAACGCAGGAGTACCCCAGTCAATTTGTTACAATGAAACAGCCGTATTCTTAGTAGGGAATATCTCAAATACCAATACTTTACTAAATACGCTCCAATGGTCTGTAGCAGCAGAACCTATAGGAAGTTCCGTTACCATCAATAATCCAACCTCCCCAACTAGCTCAGTATCTGGAGTAAATATTGCAGGAGAATATCTATTTGCTTTTCAGGTAGAGTGTGCTGATGGGCAAATAGCTTCGGATACTACACGAGTTACCTTGTTAGAAAGTCCAACTCAAGCTAGTACACCAGCATCTTCTATCATAGGTTGCTACAATGGTGGAGGTATTACAATTTCTGGAAATACCCCACAAGCAGGAGAAACAGGACTATGGACGTTTCGCAGTGGAACAAGGGGAACCATTGTTTCACCAACAAGCCCTAGCACACTTTTCTTTCCTGACCCTGATAATCAAGATTGTAGAACAGGTGCCAACAGCTACAATTCTATTCTTGAATATCGAATTTCCAACAACGACTGTTCTACATCCTCTACGACTACGCTACGGTATACCTATAATGAAAATCCTTTCTTTGTAGATGCCACACCAAAACAATCTTGTGGTAATTGTACACAGTTAAGCGCTTCTTGTAATTTGGATGGTACAGGGACATGGACGTATACCGGACCAGGCACAGCCATCTTCGAACCTGACGCTAATTCAGTAAATGCAGCCGTTTGTGTAGATCTTCTTGGCGATTACACTTTCACTTGGTCTGTAGTAGGCGGTTGCAATCCAGGAACAGGCGATGTAACGGTTTCTTTTCAAGATTTTGGAATCAATGAAAGGCCACCGGATGCCGGTGAAAATCAAGTGTTTTGTAGTATGCCGACAACCATCTCCCTGAATGCTATGCCTCTGAATACCAACCAAAGTGGCAACTGGAGTCAGCTTTCAGGACGAACAGCCACTATCACCGACCCGACCTCCCCTTCTACTACCGTCTCGGGCATAGAAGACGGTGGTGGCCCCTACCAATTTGTTTGGGAAGCCAGTGGGCTAACCTGTACCTTATCTGACACCGTTACCATAGGACAACGGCCTGATTGGCAGTTTGTTAACATGCCTGACCTTCCATGTACTCCAACGGTAAATGCTGATGAAATTGATGTATTTAAGATAACACCCGTTCTAGCTGATTTAATCGGTGATTTTCAAGTAACTATCAATTTTTTAGAAGTTCCAGCGGGTTATGAAAACGAAATTGCCTTGTATCCTCAATTTTCATTAAGTGATTCGGAGGTATTTGGCCCAAAAGTCGGTATTGATGTTTTTGGTGACGGCTCTGCGATAGACACCATGTCTGTTGGCACGCCTTTAGTCTACAATATTACAAGGGAGATGATCGACAATACCCTCGGTTTAGCATTTCAAGAGTCCGATCATATAGGTATGGTGGTTGCTTTTGAGCCTTACAACCCTAGAGGTGATTACGAAGTCGAAATCGTCTTAACAGATGAATGCGGAAGCTATTATTACCAAAGAGAATATACTATCAGTGGATTCTCCACGCTCAATTCAAATGCCGGCACAGATGTAATACTCGATTGTGGCATTGATAAATTAGGCCTCGTAGGAGCCGGCTTAACCTATGTAGATCCCATTGCTCCTGTCAATCCGGCCAGCATTCATGTTGGTGCTTGGTACACCCTTTCAGGCCCTAGTGATCCTTTTACAGATAGCATTCGGTATTCTGCGACGCCAGTCCTAACCGATTTGCTAGAGGGTGTATATACTTTTCGCTATATGAGTCTATTTGGGTCGGAATGTGAGCCTTCATATGATGATATCAGCGTGACCATTAACCTTAATGCGCCAACGGCAGTAAGTGGCTACCTTAATCAACTAGAGGCTTGTGGTAGTGGTCCCGTACAACTTATTGGAGATAGAGGAACAAACCCTGAAACCTATACGCCTTCTTGGGTAATCGTGAGTCCTACACAGACTTCAGAAGTTTTGATTCCACAAGGAGATACCTTGATAATTACCGATTTACTTCCCAATACAACTTACATGGTGGAGTATCTTGTTACCAATAATTGTAACCATAACAGCAGCACCGTCACTTTTACCACGAATAACGAAACAAGCCCAAGCTTGGCTGATATTCTGGAAGAAGAAGTTTGTTTGACTACGGAAACATCTTATGACTTGATGGCCGCAGCACTAGTACAGGGTACAGGAACTTGGAGTCTTGTTTCTGCACCTGCTGGAGCAAGTATTTCCATAGCCTCTCCAAACAATAATCAATCTCTAGTAAGTGGCTTAACCGAAGATGGGGTATATGCTTTTGAGTGGACAACGAGCAATCCTCCATGCTTGGGTACCTCCTCAGATATTGTCTATATCTCAAGGGGAACCGCTTTGGCCACGTATGCTGGAGACGATCAGCAAATATGTGGGGTGAGTTTTCCATATGTGATGAATCTAGGCGCTGATATGGCAGCCGCAGGCTCTACAGGAGAATGGCAATTTTTCTCAGGCCCAACCATTCCTACTTTTGGCGATGTAAACGCTCCCACGACTAGCGTTACTTTTGAAGCTCCTGGTGTCTATGAATTAGTTTGGGAAACAAGCATTGGCAATTGTTCTTTCCAATCGGATCAACTTACTATCATCATTGGCGATCCTGCACCAGATGCATTTGCCGGCAGCGATCAATCTAGCTGTGCTACAAGCAACGTGTTTTCCTTGGATGCTCTTGATTTAGGCGTAGGGGAAGTTGGTTTATGGACAGTAGCTGCTACAACAGGAACAATGACCGTTTCTTTTGCCGATGTTGCCGACCCCAATACTACGGTTTCTTTAAGTAGTGGAGGAACTGCAACATTGGAATGGACGACTTTTGCAGAAGCTTCTAGCTGTAGCAATAAATCTGACCAAGTAGAAATAGAATGGATTCAACCCGCTAACGCAGGGGTCGATCAAGTATTATGTGGTGTAAACAATACCATTCTACAAGGAAATGACCTTAGTGGCTTGCCTGGTTCCACAAGTAATTGGACTTTAGTGAGTGGGCCCAACACACCAAATATTACCGATCCTTCCAATGAAATCACAACGGTCATAGGCCTAACAGAAGGAATCTACGTGTTCCAATATGTTACCGTGAGCGCTTGTTTCTCTAGCGATCAAATCCAAGTTGAAGTCCTTGCACCAGTACTATCTGACGCAGGAGAGAATTTGGTCGTTTGTTCAGGAGATGTCATTTCTCTAGATGGGAATTCTCCGTCAGGATCAACTTCAAGTTGGGAATTGTTAAGCGGCAATAATACAGGTTCTATTGCCGACCCCAATAGTGCAAACACGACCTACAGCCCAGCAAGCGTAGGCGATCCCTATATTTTTTCTTATGCTTTAGATATCGGGCCTTGTACGACCTATGATTACACCGTGGCTTTTTTACTAGATGAATCGAATATTGGAACTTCAACTACAGAGCCATCTTGTGGTAATGATGATGGGGGAATCGCTGTCGATTTGGGCATTCTCCCTATGGATAATTTGACGTTCTTATGGAATAATGGAGCAACAACTGCCTCTATCAGTAATCTTTCCGCAGGAAACTATGAAATAACCGTAACTTCTTTAAATACAGGCTGTTCTTACAGTACCCTTGTTCCACTACAAAACACAAGCGGCCCCAACTTAGTCTTAGATGCTCAAGTAGAAACTTGCCCTAACCAAGATCAAGTACTGGCTTTAACTTCAATAACTGGTGGCGCGACGCCTTATACTTACAACTGGAGTACAGGCGAAACAACAGAAAATATTACAGTAGCTTCCAGCAACGATCAACCGTATTTTTTAACGGTAACCGATGCAACAGGATGTAAAAGTGTAGCAACTTACAATTATACCGTCTATACCATGCCTACTGTTGAGCTTGGGCCATCTTTCGATTATTGTGGCGGGGGAAGCGTTGCGCTTATTCCAAGCATAACCGTCGCTGATGATGCTATTACACCTACTGTCTTTACAGAAAATAACTTCGACACAGGAAATACTTGGGTTCAAGAATCAAGTGATGATACCGATTGGGAAGTAAATAGCTCTAATCCAGCAGATCTATACGTAGTCGCAACAGGAAATGCCTCTATGTCGCAAACGGCTGTTCTACTAAGTCCTGCTTATGATTTTAGCATGCGAAGAGGAACTGAAATGGCATTCGACTATGTTTTCACAGGCGTTTTTGCCCAGAATCTTTCCTTAGAAGCTAGTACTGATAATTGGATAACTTCGACTCAGCTATGGAATACAACAACGCCTACTTCAACTTTGGTTTGGCAAAATCAAACCGTCGATATAAGTGCTTATGATGGAATGACAAATGTTAACTTTCGATTTTTAGGAACTACCGGAAACTCAGCAAAAAACACCATAGCACTAGACGATATCCAGTTTTTAGATTTAAATTCTAGTTTTAGTTATGCCTGGGATACTGGAGATAATACACAAGCCATCACCGTAACACCTTCACCTCCAACGACTCATACGCTTACTGTAACGGATCCAAACGGTTGTCCTACTTCTGACAATATCACCATTACTTCTTGCCTTCCTATTTCCATCGACTACTTCATAGGAGGAGAAGTTGATGATTGCAAAGTCCACTTAATCTGGCAAGTACTTGAAGAGGAAGGCGTTGAATACTTTGACATAGAAAAAAGTACGGACGGAGTCAATTTCGCCTCTGTAGGAACCATACCTTCAATGGGAAATTCTTGGCAGCCTAGACGATATATGATGGTGGACGATTGGCCAGAAGGAACAAACTATTATCGTTTAAAAATAGTAGAACTAGATGGAACAATAGAATACTATGAGGAACAAATCGTCGTTAAGCCAAGATGTTTTAAAGGTTTAAAAATAGGCGAATATAACCTGTATCCGAATCCATCAGTTGGAGAAGAAATATTCCTAGACTTCAATTCTCCTAAATCACAACCCCTGACCTTGACCATCTTTGACATAAAAGGTGTCAAAATCAAGGAATACCAAGTACAAGCCAATCGATTTGACAATACTTTTTCGATGAATGTAAAGAATCTTACTTCTGGATCTTATTTACTTAAGATCGAGGATGGAGAAATAGCACCTAAAACGGTGAAATTCATTAGACTTGAGCTCTAAAAACGACTTTCTTAGCCAATACAACTGCTAAGAAAAGAAGAATAATCAATCGTTGTTTAATATTGAATAAGGGGCAATTCTATGCCAGAATTGTCCCTTTCTTTTCTTTTATTGGCAAGAATTACCAAAAAAGCGATCAATCTTTAGGAGATCAACTTAGGGAATAATTACATTTGCAAAGAATGCAATTAACCAAAAACGTTATCTTATGTTTGATATGCTAAAACACGCCCATTCAGGATTACGATGGGTCTTTCTCGGCTTGTTAATTTATGCCACTATAAACGCTTACCTCAAGTGGAAAAAAGGAGCCGCTTTTGAAGAAAAAGATCGAAAACTAAACCTTTTCACCCTTATCGCTGCACACATTCAATTATTGACGGGGTTTGCCCTCTACTTTATGAGCAGCAAAGTCGTCTTTGAAGGCAGCTCAATGGGCAATAGTGTCCTACGGTTTTTCCTTGTCGAACACCCTTTTATGATGGTATTAGCCGTCGTCTTCGTTACGGTAGCTTATTCCAAATCAAAGAAACTGACCGAACACACCGCTCGTTTTAAAACGTCATTCACCTTATTTGCTATCAGTTTATTATTGCTTCTAGCAGGTATTCCGTGGCCTTTTAGAGAACTTGGCGCTGCTTGGTTTTAGATTTTCAACAACGAACCAAGGGGTTGAAACCCATTGCTATAAAACCTCGAAGGCTATCGCCTTCTCTAGCGTACTATGGGCCTAGTTTAGGTTTAATAGTAGATTAAGGTATAGAGTAGAAGAACTTCACTTCTACTCTATACCCAATTTTCATCGGTGAGCAAGCAAATAAAAATACACCTTGAAGGCTTCTTACGTCCTATTTGCTAAAAACTCCGACTTAAGTCCTTTACTGCTTCACTAATTTCTGCGATTTATGATAATCCCCAGCCCTCAGATGAACAACATAAAAACCCGGTGATAGCTTAGAAACATCAATTTCCTCTCTTACTATGGTAGTACTTGCAAGGAAAGCATGTTCATAGACCAACCTACCGATACCGTCAAAGATTTGAACCCCAACAGGAAAGCTTTCCGGCATGTCGATATTGAGTTCGAAAATACCATTGTTCGGATTCGGGTTGATATCAAAGCTAATCGCCTCTTCTTCAAAGATAATCGTTTCCACATCACTACGGCCAAAAGTACCTTCCAAACTCACCCACTTAATACGGTAGTAACTCTCTCCTACCCAAGGGTTTTCATCCGTGTACGTATAACGCTGCACAAAACCACCACTAAGCGCTAATTCGATCCCTACAGGTTCCCAAGTAATACCATCTTTACTCCGTTCAATATCAAAATAATTAATTTCTACCCCAGGATTCACTTCCCACTCTAAGACGACCGTATTATTATCTGGAACCGCGTCAAACTGAGTTAGCACAATCGGCAATTGAGTACAGAAGTCCTGCCATATCCTACAAGCAAAACTCTGATCATCGATAAAAGGATTTCGATTGCCTTGATAGTAGGTATAAATAATATCATTACGATTTCGCTCAAAATCACTCACAGGATCAGAAACATGCCAAGCCATTAACGTTGAAAGCTTTGCATGAATAGGCTCTGGCGTATTATTGTCAGAAGGGATCGTATCAACGAGCTCCAAATCAGGATCCCCATTGCTTCCCTCATAACGTACAGCCATGTAAAAAAGCATACGAGCAACATCGCCCTTCACCTCATCACGAGGCTCCCAGCCCCAAATAGCAGAACACTTTAAATTTCCATAAGTATCATAAGGAATATCGCAGATATCAAACCACCGATTATTACGAGCAGAATTCGTCCCTTGGTGTGCAGGGCGAAGATGGTGAACATCTGTTCCCGCCCCTTGTGATGTCCCAAAATCACCATGTGATTTGGCCCAAACATGTTCTCGCGTCCATCCATTCCCACTATTATACTCCTGAGCAGCATTTACAGAATTTCCTGTATAAAACTGAATAACATTATCAGGATTATTAGGATCCCTATCCGTCTCCTTCAAAATATCCCAAGTATCCGTCCCACTACTCGTATAAGGATAAGTAAAGTGATCATTAATGATTTCATGCAAGGCCGCTTTTAAAGGCTCACCCGCTAAACCTTCCGCAGGTAAATAGTAGGTTTCAATAGGCCCCTGAGCAAAAGCGCTTAATGTTAACAAAAGAACTATAGGTAAAGTTAATATTTTCATATAATTGTAATTTCACACTTGCTAAACATACCTTAATCACTCTAGTAGACAAGCAATTTACCCTTACTCGAAAAGTAAAATTCCAATCCACTAAGTCTAGTGTAGCATCAAGATAGAACTGTATGTAATACTGGCTTAAACGACAAGCAATTCACTAAACAATGACGGGCTGAATACCTCTTCTTTCTTTATTCAGGTCAATGCTGATAAATGGTAATGCTTATCTTAGTGTCATGTCAAGTTATAAATATCCGCTATAACCTCGCCATTTCTAACTTGACATGCCACTAGTGATTCAACTCACTAGCTAAAGTTAAGAAAAAAAATAACATGATACGGATAAGGACAAAATAAAAATTAACGTGCAAAATTACTACGGCAAAAATTACGTAAGCAATATGTTTTCAGATAAAGACTTGTTGACCAAACAAAAACAATAAACGAGCATGCAGATATAGATTAGCCTTCATATAAAAATGCTAGTCCAATATGTTTTTACCAATCTAAATGAAAAAAGATGCGTTCCTTGTATACTTTTCCGTTTTTTACCAAAAAGTGACATTGTTTAAGTAGTCCAAAATAGTATGTTTTTACTCTGCATAAGCTTTCAAACACATAGCCGTCAACTCAAAACCTTCTTTTATCTTTTTAGCATACATCCAAGAAACAATAGGCGTCAGCAGTCCCCAAAGCTTATCATAAGTATAGTACTTTACAAAACCTCCTTCGACAATTTCAAGCCGCTGCAAGCGGTGCGACTTTAGCAAAATTCCCCAATTCAAACCCCAACCGAGTTCATAAGGCGCATTGTCCATCATTATTTCACGCTGTACAATGGGCTTCTGCTTATCTAGATACACCGTCATATCAATGGTATCTCCAATTTTACCCGTAGTAATCGCCTTAGGACAGAATTGATTCCACTTATCATAATGGTCGAAATCCGTAAGAATCGCCCAAAGTTTATCAATATCCGCTTCAATAAGTATTTCTGTTTCTATAAGTTTCATACAATTGGCAAACTAGTGTCGTGTCAACTCTATCTTTTCACATTTTTTTCATAAATAGCAATCCAATCCTCCACACTCATTTTTTGCGCCAATTCACCGATAAGTTGATAAGGAATGTGTTTTATGTTTTTAAAACGCACACAGCTTTTTCCCATGTTCAGTTTCGTTTTGACATACTTCGGATATTCTCCCACAAACCAATCCATCAACTCCTTATCCGCATAAACACCTGAATGATAAACCGCAATAAAATTCTTTTGCGAAGCAATATTCATAAAAGGCAAAGGCAACTTCGGATCACAATGATAACCACTAGGATATAAGGAGTGCGGAACCACATACCCAATCATCCCATAGCTCATCACCTCTTCAAAACCCTTAGGAAGATTCGATTTAATGATGCTTCTAAGTTCTTGCATCGCTGCTTTCCGTTCTTCGGGAAGTTGAGCAATATAATCATCTGGAGAATTAGCCTCGTATCGCATAGTATCGTGTTTTAGATGAATTTCAGAGCATTAAAGTTGGTGATTTCTAAGGATTATTCCAATTTTTTCCAAAAAAAAAGCACAATCCTATCTTTCGATAAAATTGCACTCCGTAACCTTGATTATAGTTACTTATTTGACTTGACACAACATTTTTTACGCATTTTTCTTAAAAAGCATATCCGACACTCAAGGCAATTTGCGGCGGCCCCGAATTTAGACTCAACGTTTTTCCAAATAAATTGACCTCATCACCTAACGCAGAGAGATTCGTTTCATAAACCAAATCCAAAGATAACTTACTGATATCGAAGCCAATTCCTGCTCTTGCACCAAATTTAGTAGACCCAAAGAAAGTTTGTGGCTCAAGCACTTCAGGAAATCCCTTATTGGCATCAAAAGCCATTCGAGCCATTGGCCCTCCTTGCAAACGCACAGGCCCCAGTTTAAAACCTAAATACAAAGGAATATCCAAATCTTTCTTTGAGGTAAGCAATACTTCTGGCTGTAAGAACAATGGCCCTGCTGATAGTCGGCCATAAAGCCCTCCATGAAAACCAAAATTATTGTCTTTCAAATTGTTTATAATATCTCTATCTGTTGCAGCTTCAGGCAATTGTGCTAAAGCATCTTTATTCTCGAAACTCGTATTTATACCTACTTTAACACCTGCTTTAAATGCTTGAGCATGAACAGTAACAAATGAAAAAACGAATCCAATAGCCAATAGACCGCAAGTAATATTTTTGAATGTTAGCATGGTTTGATGATTTTTCGATGAAAAATGGAAAAGGGGTGTTCCTCCTAACAAAATAAGGTTGCTTGGCCAAGCATTTCAATGTATCAGAGATAGTACTTTAACGCTTGTTTGGTGGGTGTTTCGTATAGTTCTTCTTGTTAATTTTATGCTAAAGAGCTTAGCAGAATGTTAAAATGAGCTGTTTAGATGCTTGTGGAGCATGCTTAAAACCTAGAAATGCATTGTACAGTTAACTTCCAATAGCCAAAGTGGGGACAATTTGTCCCCCCTTTGGTAAATTAAGACAAAATCTATTGTGAGTTACCTTGATCTATTGCGCTAAATAGCTCATCTTTGTGGTGTTTACTGATGATGAATATGTTATATCTGGATTCTGGAAAGAAGAATCACCTTTTGCCAAGAACTACAAACTAATGGGAAAAAAGAAAAGCATTACTGTAAAGGGGAGTGAAATTGGTCTTCTGAGCCGAAAAGGCACTGAGGATTATATCTCGTTAACTGACATCATGAAGAGGTTTGATGATGAGTTTTCAATATATAGTTGGATGCGCAACAAAAATACAGTTGAATATATAGGAGTATGGGAGCAGTTGCACAATCCTGATTTTAAAGGTGACGAATTCGTTACCTTTAAAAATATGGCAGGCTCCAATAATTTCAACTTAACTCCAAAGAAATGGAAAAAAGCTACTAATGCTATTGGTTTTGAAGTCAAATCGGGACGTTATGGCGGAGGCACGTTTGCCCATCGGGATATTGCAATACATTTTTGTTCTTGGCTCAGCCCGACATTTCAACTTTACCTCGTCAAAGAATTCCAAAGGCTGAAGGAAATTGAATCTGAGCAGGAGAACGAAACCTTAGGTTGGAACTTGAATAGAACATTGTCAAAAATTAACTACAGGATTCATACCGATGCTATAAAGAACACCCTTATTCCCCAAAGAATAGTCAGGGAAAGTGGATTAGTTTATGCAAGCGAAGCAGATTTATTGAACATCGCCTTATTTAATATGACGGCAAGAGAATGGAAGAGGCAAAATCCCGAAAAGACTGGAAATATGAGGGATGAAGCTACAACTGAACAACTTTTAGTACTAGCAAATCTAGAGGCAATTAATGCAGAACTTATCAGGATGGGATTGAGCCAGAATGAACGTGTTAGTAGATTGAACGAAACTGCTATAATTCAAATGCAATCACTACTCTCTTCTCCCAGTCTTCGGCAATTACCAAAAGGAAAATCCTAATCGATACGGGAATTCGCATATCGTTCACCTCCCCTCCACAAAAGCTAAAATAGCATCATTGACCAATTCATCCTGAGTACATATTGAGCGCCAATGTCTTCTTTCCAACTCCCCCTTTTTGATGGGCAATACTGATAATGGCTAAGTAATATCCACCACCTCACAAGCAAGCAATACCAACAGATCACTCGTTTTCAACTTAATCCCACTACCCGGCTCCCCCGTGCTGATCGTCAATTCAGTCGGTACGGTCAGTTTTTCATCCATTAGAAGGCGAGCTTTTCCGAGCATTAAAAGAGGAGAAATAGCGCCTATGATAAGGCCAAAATCTTGTTCCAAAATACCTCTATCCACAAACTTCATTTTATTGCTTTGAATGGCATGACGAGCCTTCTTTTGATTCAAAGATTGATCTCCAGGCACCATAAAGACATGAATTCGCTTCTTTTTATCGTAAAAAATAAGGGTTTTGACAACTTGATTCAATTCGACCTTTCTTTCCGTAGCGGTATCCGCACAGATATAGACTTTTTTGCTGTGCTCAAGCACTTCGTAAGCAATACCCTTTTCTCCGAGGATTTGGATACTTTTTTCTCTATTTGTCATACCATCGTTGATTTATGTCTTAGTTGTAATTGGAAGCACAAGTTATTAAAAATTGAGATATTCTTTTATCAATGAAATTAAAAAGTCTTTTTTCAACCACCATAAAGGAAGCGTGCATTCCTCCCCCGATTTTCAAGCTCATAAAAACCAATTATTTACCACGAACCTCGTATATTGAGCAATAAATTCCATAAACATGAGATTTCCGCTTCTTTTTGCCCTATTGTTCCTAAGCAGTGCCTTAGCAAAAGCTATTACGCCTAAGTATGATGCCTCCAGCAATTACGCTTCATATATTGATGCCTCTCAAGTAATTATTCAGTTTGATGCGAGCTTAAATGAAGAAGCCTGTCGTAGCATTTTATCAAAATTTGAAGCCTTAGAAAAGCATGTTTTTTTCCTTCCCACGCCTAAGGTAGCTATCGCAAAAACGAAAACTCAAAACGATGTGGAAGCCTATTTCTCCTTGATTAACAAGCTAGAAGAAGTCTTAGAAATTGACTACGTTGGACTATATATGCACAATGGAGAAGGTTATAGTTTTGGAATCATGGACAAAGTTTTTGTCAAATTAAAACAAGCAGCCGATTTAGATTTCTTAGAGTCAACTGTTCATCAAGCAGGTATTTCCACACCTGAAAAATATTCTTTCAATCCCTCTATTTATCATTTTACAATAGATAAGGCATCAAATAAGCATCCTTTAGCTTTAGCGATGGAATTAATTGCTAGTAATAAGTATGAATTCGTTGAACCCAATTACTTGCTGAATCCCATTGTTCATGACAGCGATCCATTTTTGTTTCAACAATGGGCGATAGAAAATGATGGCTCACCCGAGCAATGGGACGGTACGCCTGGCGCGGATATGTCTGTAACGGATGCATGGACGATCACCAAAGGAGATCCCAATATCGTAGTCGCAGTTATGGATTCAGGAGTCGACATGGCACACCCCGATTTGTACGGCCAATCACGCCCCGGATTTGATGCAACAGGACAAGGCTCTTCGGGTTATCCTAATCCTCGTTTTCGTAGCGATGCCCACGGTACAGCCTGCGCTGGAATCATTGCCGCTAAGGCAGACAACAACCACGGAATTTCGGGCATTGCTCCTGATTGTCAAATCGTTTCGGGGCGAATGTTTTATTATGCAGATACCACATTTCTTGGTTTTGGCCTAGGCGTCATCCCTTTTTCTACGAGTGAAATCCTAGCCGATGCCATCAATTGGGCTTGGCAAATAGCCGAAGCAGATATTCAAAGTCATTCTTGGGGCTTGCCCAATCTCTTCCTAAGTTTAGGCTTTCCAGAAGGGAATCCAGCACTAGTAGATGATGGATTGCAACAAGCCTTTACGCAGGGGCGCAATGGAAAAGGCTGCCTGCTGTTTTTCTCTAGCGGCAATGAAGGTGATGTCCCCAACTGGCCAGGACGAGACGCTCATTCGATGTCCGTCAACGCAACTTCCATGTGTGATGAAGCGAAAACTCCCGACTCCTGCGATAGCTTAGATTGGTCAGGAAATTGGGGCATAAATCTAGATTTTGGAGCACCAGGGGTAAACATCACTACTTTGGATATGTTGGATACTTTTGGATTCTCTAGCGGAGATTACACCATGCGCTTCGGCGGGACTTCTGCTGCATGTCCAAACGCAGCAGGCGTAGCAGCCCTCATGCTTTCTGCCAATCCCAATTTCCAAGCACTCTCCTATCGAGAACTCCTCAGCAGGTCTTGCGATAAGGTAGGAGGCTACAGTTATACGACAGCAGCGCCTTATGGTTCGTGGTGTCCAGAACTTGGCTATGGCCGTATCAATGCTTACGAAGCCGTACGCTCTACCCTAAATTTCGTGTCGACAGAAGAACCTGATAATGAAACCGTTATTCGACTATGGCCAAATCCTGTTGTAGAGGAGCTATATTTTGAAGGGAATGGAAAACCGATTGAAGAAGTCTCTATATATCAAGCAGATGGTCGCTTGGTTTCACATCATGAAACGCCGACTACCTCCATCTCTGTCAAAGATTTGACGACAGGGGTGTATTGGCTACGAATGAGGCTTGGAGAGGAGTGGGCTGTGAGGAAGATTGTGGTGTTGGATTGATTGCTCCTTTCTAGAAAGCTTCAAAAACTACTATGTCCGATACCGATAAATAAAATGTAAACAGTATCTCTCCCAAAAAGACCGTTTTAAGAAAATGCAGTGTAGTTTCATCTGGCTATCTGGTAAGTGCATTATGATTATTGAGTTGAGTCTTCACCTGATGGCCAAAAAACAACCTAGTTCTAAAATGAAAATATTTCAACTATTTGCGTATTATCCTATAAATTAGTATTATCAATGGTACTCCCCCTTACTATAGACAGCAAAAAAGTTAAACAATGTAGTTTATTTGACTAAACAATTTGTTTACCACTCTTATTTGTTGTATCTTTGTTGATAAGAAACCAAATCACGATCATATGAACAACGCATTAACCATAGCAAGATACCTCATTGGTAATGGAATAAAAGATAAAATGCCAATCACTCCCATGAAGTTGCAAAAAATTGTATATTTTTCTTATGGTTGGTATTTTGCTTATTACAATGAAAAACTCTTTAGTGATTCTATTCAGGCTTGGGATTATGGCCCTGTAGTTGAAGCGGTATATCATCAATATAAATTCTATGGACCTACGCCTATACTTAAAATGGAACATCATTTTCGTGATAATTTGATTAATCCAATAAAGCACGATAAAAAATTGTTTTTAGATCAAATGTGGGCACTTTATAGGAATTATTCAGGAGTACAATTAGCAAATGCTACGCATATGGAAGGAACTCCTTGGTATAAGACCAAACAGCAACATCCTTTTGGTAGAAATATTGTAATTAGTGACAACTTGATAAAGGAGTATTTTGTCAATCTAAAAAATAGTTCAAAAAATGGGGGATAAAAAACTAGACTTGCTACTTGAACTAAAAGACATTGTTAAACTTAACGTT
>JAHDHB010000578.1 GCA_020631545.1 Saprospiraceae bacterium
CCAAGCACCATAAAAAAAGAAAATACAAAAAAAATTGCAAAATTGGACGTAGAACAACCGAAAGTAGCAAAAAGAATAAGAAATCATTTTAAACAAGAATCTATTAAGCTTGAAAAAAATGTTTATCTAAATGAACCATATACTAAAATAAAAAGATTAATAACAACTCCAAAACATTTTGAAAATGGTTCATTAATCTGCCCGATTACGAATGAAGGCTTTAAATCTCTTGTTGATAACCAGTGTGTTTCTCCTTTTGTTAGTGGATTAGATAATTTCAATTCCTTTTTCGCTAGTAGCAATAGTAAAGTAAGCTGGAAAGCTGCATATATCATTCGATTCTCTCCAGCTATTTTCCTGTATTCCTATCAAAACAACTATGAACGTCTCATTTGCAATGCCTTCAATTCAAGCAACCTCCTACACATGGATATACTTAATGATGAAGGTTTTATGGAAGATAAGGAAGTACTCAGAGCTACAAACTATCGACAAAATGCAAAGTTGGTTTCTTTCTCTTATCAAAAGAAAAATGACGAGCATTATAATCTCGAAACCTCCAAAGATATATCAAGCTATTCGGAGTTAGCTTTCATCTTGATTTATGGGTTTTATTTACGTCAATTCAGGAAGGATATGGAGGAAGACACGTCAGTCCTAGAGGACGATCCTTTTGCTGATTCTCCTCTTGAAAAAATTCCGATCTCCTTGGTGACCTTTCAATCTGAAAAATTCGCTTCTACAATGCGACCTAACCTGTATGAGGAATACAACAATGTAAAATTCCTTATACAATTGATGCATGAGTGTGAAAAGAAAGGAATTGCCATCAAGGATTTATGGCAAGGATTGAAAATGTTTACGCCAAAGACTAGTGCGTTGAAAGATTATAACAAGCGTATGGCGGCAGAACGAAGCATCAGAATAGAGGTATTCGACAAGGTACTCAAAAGCCGTAGCGTGCTTAATGCGTATGAAAAACTTCACTATGATGCTTTCACTTTACTCTCTAACAATGAAAGCTCTGGGTATCGCAATTATTACACGTTGCTTAACTTTTTAACTATTTATGAACGTAAAATTAAATTTGGAAATAATATGAGTATGACAGAAGCTTTACAAGAAGCCACGATCAATCTAGGATTTCGGATTGGCCAGGCGATTTTAAGTTTCGAGGGTAACTCTAAGGCTGAGAATGTAAAAGGAAGCCGAAAGTATATCGTACAACTGCGGAAAGCAAGAACGCAAAAGCAGTTTTTGGATGCTTTTATCTCTTTACAAACGAAGTACAAACTTGGTTTTATCCCCGTTAATGAATTCCTCAAGGAAATAAGGGAGGAAAATTTCTATCAAGTAAAACAATACTTGTTAATCAGCATTTTGAACAATTTAAATTCTTCATCATTAAAAAAAGCAACTACTAATGAAGCCAAATAGTATAACCATTACCTACTTGTCGAAGGTCAGTTTTGCCAGTTTAAATGGTAGCGATAAGGAAGTGGATAACATTAATCCCTTGAAAAAAGTAACCCTCAACAATGGCGAGGAATTACCTTATGTTTCTTCTCAAGCTATACGCCGTGCCCTTCGCGATAAAATAGCGGAATTAGGCCACGAGCTATCGCCTATCCTAGAATCTAGTACTGCCAAAGGAGCGCCTAAAACGGCCTTGAATCCAATCCAATACATTGATGATGACTTGTTTGGCTATATGGATGCAGCTAAGGGCAAAGATGATGCTGCGGGTACTTCGAATACTCGAACGAGCCCTATCCGTGTCGAATCTTTACTCGCTTTAGCCACTTACAAGGGAGACTTGGATTTTGCAACGAATTTTATGGGGAAAAAAGTGGGCTTAAATCCTAATATTTTTGAGACGGAAATCCACTCTGGTGTTTATCGAGGAACGATATTGATTGAACTAGATCGAGTGGGTATGGAGACGAAGCTGAAAGACCCAAAAACAAGGGAATTAGAGGATTATCACTTTATAAATTCGGAAGAAAAGGCGAAACGTGTGCTTGCTTTTCTGGATGCATTTAGAACGCTGTGGAGTCAAGGAAGACAGACTCGTTTTTTGGCGGATATTTCACCAAAATTCGTGGCTGCTGCTTATATGAAATCCAAGAATCCTGTGTTTTTGGAAGCCGTGGAGGTGGAGGAATCAGGACAAGTAAATATCGGAAAACTGGGTAGTGTTTTAAGTGACTATGACAAGTTTATAGAAGCTTATAGTTTTGGTGTACAAGAAGCTGTCTTCGAAAAACGCGAAGGAATGGAAAGTCTTAAAGATAGTTTTGAGAAGATGGAAGGCTGGGTGAAGAATTATTATGGTTTAAACTAAGAATGATGATGCAATATTGTGTATTGGAGGTTCATTCACAAACCGCCACGTTTAGAAATCCTGAGTTTCAAAACTTTCATAAAACGTTTGATTTACCGCCTCCTACGACCTTAATCGGGTTTCTGGGGGCGGCTTTGGGCTTATCGCCTCTTGCCGCACAAGAGTTTTTTACGCAATGCGAAATGCAAATTGGCGTAAGCGGAAAATCTAGTGGAAAAGCTAAGGATACTTGGAAATATGCGAAGTACGAACGGAGAATGATGCATGCCTATTCGCCGAGCTATGGTAGTGTAATTGCTAGGGAAATATTGGTAAACAATAGATTTTATCTCGTTTTTGGAACAGCAATCGAAACCGCTTTCCAAGAAATGTTAACGGCTTTTCATAATCCTAAATATGCGCTAACCTTGGGTTCTAGTGATTCTTTGGCATTTATCAAAAGGATACATGTCTTGAAAGAAACTTGTAACCGACAAGAAATTGAGCATTGCTTATTAGAAGGCAATGTCATCAATGAGGTCTTAGCATTAGCTGCCACTAATTTCGAATTTTCTATCTATCAATCTTCGGATCCGATTGCTTACGATTTGCCTTTGCGTTTTACTTATAAAAGTGATTATGGAAGCCGAGCCGTGTCAGAAGTCGGCACGCTTTCCTTTGTCAGCCATAAGATGAAGCTCAATTTTGATGTCGAGGGCGTTCTATTCGATGACCATTTTATCCCTGTATTTAAAGCTTGATGATGTTAGAAAATATTTTGGCCAAAACGGGGGCTCACCCTGAAACTTTACTAGAACACACGCTTTCTGTAGTCGAAAAATGGAAAGCCGTAAGAGCACGCTATCAACCTGTCATTCAAGACGATAAGTTTTGGGAGGAGTCCTTGATTTCTGTGGTTTTTCATGATTTTGGAAAGATAGCGGACAATTTTCAGCATGGTGTTTTGAAGGGAATCTACGGTTATCGACATGAGTTTTTATCTGGGATGTATTTGTTCGCTTCTCGCCATAAATATTACTCAGAAAATCCCTTGCCATTATTTGCTGTATTTGGCCATCATAAAGCTTTGACAAATGACTTGTTTTTGAAAGAAGTTTTCGAACTCTCTGTCAATGCTGAAATTATACAAGAATTTCTTGAAGAAGTCAATCATATTCTAGGGGAAATTTATGGAAAAACGTACAAGGGGCGTGATGTCTCAAAATATATCGAAAAAGCAGGTCTTAAGCGACTAAAGGATGACTATCAGCATCGTGTTTGGAGAAGTATGGATGGGCTAAAACGTCCTGATCGAAAACGGTACATTTTTTACAAAGCTATTCTTCACATTTCAGATTGGTTAGCATCTGGTCATCAACTCTTATCCAAGGGGATTGATTATAATAAAACCAGCTTAAAAGCTAGCATTTTAGCTAAGATTAACCATGAAAACAACTTGAAAGGCAAGGAGCAATTAGCTGCGATTAGCTACAAAATATTTCAGCAAAAATCTCTTATAGCGGGGCATGTGCTGGCTATAGCACCTACGGGTAGTGGAAAAACGGAAGCATCCTTGCTTTGGGCTTCACAAAAAGCTGCTCATGAACGAATTATTTACTTACTCCCTACTCGTGTAACGTCCAATGCCATATACACGCGCTTGCTTCAATACTTTGATCAGCAAGAAGTTGCTGTCGTTCAC
>JAHDHB010000028.1 GCA_020631545.1 Saprospiraceae bacterium
TGAATGCTGCTACAGCGTGCCCACTACAAACGGATAGCGGGATTAGCTGCCCAAAAAAACAACTAAAGGCTTTATTTACAAAGAATTAATAATCGAGCTCAGGTAATAATGGTGCCGCCTAATCAGGAAGTGGCTGTTTGCTTGCTATCATTTATCGAACAACGACTATTCGCTTGGTAATTAAGGTTTCATCCATAGCAAGGAGCAAAAAATAAATACCCTCAGCTAGGTTTTCCAACTCTAAGGTCTTAGGGGCTGAGCCGTCCCACGCTGTTTGATAAATTAAACTTCCTAAGGAAGAATAAAGGTGAATGTTTGCTGTTCCAGTAAAATGGCCTTCGAAATCTAGGGAAAAACGCCCCGTTGATGGATTAGGATAAACAGATAATTCGGGTTTACTCCAAGTCGAGATAGCGGAAATAAGTGAGCAGCTACTTGTATCTGGATTTAACTCTATAGGAAGGCCGGGCGTAAGCACTTGAGCCGCTAAACCTTGATAATCAAACTCATAACGTGTGCATCTAAAAACATCATTGAGCTTAGGGACTGCCCCTTGACTAAGTGGTCCGGAGATCGAAATGGGGTTAATATATTCCCAAACGATAGTGCCATCCGACATCACTTCAAGGAATCTTCCGTCTGTACCTTCACAAATCAGGGTATTGCCGTTGGACAAACGCTGCGCTCCTGAAACAATTAGCGAAAAGAAGAAAACACTATCAGAAGAATTATACTGCCAAGATAAATCATCAGGGCCAAAAGCTTCATTAGCAGGCAATAGATAACTGCCATCCGGCAAAAGTGGTGGCGTAAATACATCGACAGTAGACTCTGGTGCCGTTGGGCGGCCTACCCCATTGTTGAAGACCATTATTTCCCCTTCGCCGGGATACCCTTCTGGAATCCAAGTGGCATCGTGATGGCGAAAATAGACCTGATCACTAGCTGTACCTCGGTCATAAGCTTGTGGATTTCCCCAACGATAGAGTAAATCACCTCCTTTTCCTGAATTTCCTCCAGTAGAACCAGCGGCTTCGGCTGTGGTTGTACTATGATCGATGATCCAAACTTCATGAAAATTGCGCGCACAGACTAAAATCTGATCCAGCTCTTCGTTGTAATCAATGGAGTTCATATGAATCCAATCCTGATAAGTGTTGTTTGTAAAATAATTGAGATCCACACGCTGAGGAGAATCCGCCACGACGCCAAAATTTTGCTTAGTCGCATCAAAATCCTGAATTAAATGATCCCAAAGATGCCATTCCCAAACCACATTACCACCACTAGAGCCGGTCGGTTCGATTTCGAGTATTTTTTCAGACCAAAGTACTTGTCCAAGAGATGCAGGATCTCGCCCAGCGTCTAGTGCCTGATTCAACGTCATTAATTCCCAAGCAATTACAAGGATATTACCATTGGGTAAGACCTCTACATCATGATGTTGCAGTTGAGTATCATCATTGATCGTCATTTCCCAAACCACATTACTATCCCAATCCAAGCGTTTAAGGACTCCTCCAGCGCCGCCCGCTGTAAATATGGTCGTTCCATTTCTCTCTGTACGAAGCAGTAAACCGTCTTCCTGTAAATACACCGACAAACCAGGCGGATAAGCACTCGTCCACTGCTGTACCAACCGACCACAGTTATCAATTAGATAAGTATTACTATCCGACATTGGAGCAAATAAGGTGTAACCGTCCAAGGCCGCATTGCTGTTTTGGAGTATACCAAGCGTATTTTGGGCTTGAATAGGATTGACCAAGCAAAAAAAGAAGAGATAAAATGCCGCGTATTGGAAGGTCTTCATTTTTGAGGAATTTGGAAAAAGATTAATTAGGCTTAAAACTACGAAAAGACGACTAGACAAAGGAAATATCCCAAAAATCTTTTTTACCTATGCTCTCTTTTCTTCAACTCAAATGATGCTTTTCCACCACCCCCAAAGCAAAAAGCGCAAAATCATACTTTACGGGATCATCAGGATCCAAGGAGCGAAGCGCTTCTGTTAGTTCTAAAACCGTTTTCCAGTCCGTTTGTTTTCGGGTGACGAGGTTTAGTTTTCGGGCGACACGATCCACATGGACATCAAGGGGAATGAGCAATTGAGCGGGTTTGATCGTTTTCCAGATGCCAAAATCTACGCCCTTATTATCTTGTCTAACCATCCAACGGAGAAACATATTTAAGCGTTTGCAAGTCGATTTGCGGACGGGAGTAGCGATGTGTTTTCGTGTACGTTTTGGGGCGTAAGGCAAGGAAAAGAATAAGTCGTGAAATCCTTCTAAGGCTTTGCCTACGTGTGTATCAGTAGGCGTAATGTGCTGGGAAAACGCTGTTTCAAGACTTTCGTTCCGCTTGTAGAAATGTTGTAAGAATTCTAGGAAATACAAGGTATCTATGGCTTGGAAAGTTCGATGCTTAAAGGGCAAAAATGCTTCGCGATCTTTTTCAGTATGGTTGACCATGAAATCGTGTGGCGCACCATCCATTAAGGCAATTAATTCTCGACCTTTATTAATGATCGTTTTACGCTGTCCCCAGGCTAAAACCGCTAGCCAGAAACCCACGATTTCAATATCTTGCTTCTTAGAAAACTCGTGAGGCAGGCTTATCGGATCATCACTTATAAATGCAGGCGTATTGTATTGCACGACTTTTTCGTCGAGGAATTGCTTTAATTGAAAATTCATTTGGCGTGATTTACCCATAAAAGAAAGAACAAAGAATTCCTATAGGAAGGTTGTATTCAAATTCTTCATTACTTAAAGTATTTTCGATTTCGATAGACGACAGTGACCAGCAGGTAGAGGAGGGCTAAACTCAGTAGAGAGAAGAAAAATAATTTTTGGCTTCTAGTACGCTTCGCATGGCTTTCCACAAAAGAAGGATTAGGCGCGTTAGGAGAACCTACACCCTGGCTTATTTCCCAATTCTCTTGGTCGCTGTTATTGAGATGAGGTAGTAGAAGACTAAGGGTAAAAATTGAATCTTGAGGCTCTAATACATAAGAAACACTATCTATTGGAGCACCAAAATTGGTATATAATTCTAGCCGTTCTTTCGTTTTACTCAATCCAAAATCAAAATTTCCAACCACATTCGTTACTGTAGGAAAAGCTTTGCGAAAAGCAGCAGCATCCTCCGCAAGTACCAGATAATCATTCGCTTTTAATAAGGCTTTAGGAACAATAAACTCATCTTTAGCATCGTAAAAAAACCAGCCATCCAGTTCCACATCTTCATCCGAAGAATTGTAAAGCTCTACCCAATCCCCCGCTACATTATTATTGCAACTGATTTCATTGAACGAAATTTTTCCTGCAAGCGGATTTTCCGCCTTTTCAAATATAGCCTTAATCGTATAAAAAGGACGATTCAAGGATAAATCAATGATAGCACTTTCATTATTTTCTGCTTCCGTCAATCCAATCCAACGCACAAACCGATAACCAAGCCTAGGATAAGCCTTTAAATGGATAGGGATATTTTCAAAGTAAATGCCGTTAAATTTCTCCCCATTGATCTCCAGATTTTCATTGAGGACGACTCTTCCGCCAGGAGAATGATCCACCGATATAGCGACTTCCTCCCCCCCGTCAAACCTTTCTGCTAAGAATTTCCGCATATGACCCGGACGCTTTTCTGCAAACTCTCGTATATAGCTCAAGTGCTTATCTCTCCTAGATTCACTCATATTCCAGCGTTCTATATGACGCCCAATCTCAGGCTCATACAAGTTTATCAAAGAATCTAAAATACCCGTTACACGATTCGTTTCAAAATACGTATTGAGGTGATCACAAAAACGATTAACAAAATAGCGTTGATAATCCTCATTCTCAATTAAGTTCCTAAGAATGAACGTACTCCAAGGAGGATTCGGCCATCGGGGGCCACGATCTTCTAAATGAAACTCAAGGCTATTATTTCTATAAGCATCCTTCTCATGCAAGCTATAGCCCCAATCCATATCATAAATGACCCAACGCCATTTACCCTCTTCCGTCATCGGTCGCCAGAACTTAATATTCCCTCCAGCATCTTGATTATCAATATAGATTTGAGTAATCTGCAAATCCGTAAAATTTCGAATTTCCATTTGATTACCAACATGTTCGAAATGCTCTTCCTCCCCCAAGTCATGCTTCTTCATATACGAAAGCATCTTTTTATAATGCTTTGCATCACCCCTTCTCGCCCGTCCTGAATGCTCTAGGATATGAACGCTATCTTTATGAAAGCCCCTATTGGACGAAAGAAAGTAACGATTAACCTTTTCTCGCATGTTGTACATTCCCCAATAACTTCCATTGATATAAACATGTGTTGGATAGAAGGCTTGCATCTCCAAATCCATATCATTAATAATGGAATAAACAAAAACATCCCGCATATTCGCTTTTCCCCAATCACTTCCAGTATTACGTAGAACAAGATATTTGAATTTTTTCAAATGGGGTTTATCAGGAAAAGCATGAAGCTTAAACCTTGTTGGTCCATAACGACTTCGAGTTACCAAAGCCAACGATTTTTGAGGAAATAATCGACTCATCCCTCCAAAAAGACGCATGCCCGTATTCCCCGAAAAAACTCGACTTCCCTCTATATCAAATATTTCGGTGTGAATGACGACCTCTTTTCTAGACCAGAAATTAGCTCCATAGTGAGGACGGAGAGAATCCGCTCTTGGCCCCATCTCAAATAAACCATAATCGGGATGGAATAGATAGCTAGGTTTTATCGCAATAGATACGGTAGGGAAAGTACCCGGCTCATCTGTAAAGTATGTTTTTGTTACCACATTACTTCGAAGCTCTCCTTTCGTAGAATAAGCACGTAGAATGGTCGTTTTTTCAATTTTTATAGGGGTATTTCGGTACTCCAGCGATTTCGAAGAAGGAATCGAGCCATCGGTCGTATAAAAAATACGTGCTTCTGGGTCAGAAGCGGATATGGTCACCTCTATAGGATGATTCTTGAAGCCAGCAGAACGAGACAACCGAGTAGAGAGTCGTGATCGCTGAGCGAACGTGCTCAACGTCAAGAGTAATCCCAAAAAGGTTAATAAAAGATGCCGCTTCATACACTACAATTATTCAGTATACGGTATAGTTTTATTTGTTCATTTAGCCCCCACATGGCGTTTCTTACAGTACCCAATTACGGCCAATTAATGAACTGATACTCAAATGTAATGAAATTTTGCTTTTGGAAGCAAGCAAATTGGGTATTTTATTTCTAAAAATTTAGATTTATTGCCTTCCTGTTTTCAATCATCTAATTTTCGGTGTAATTTATGGGTATCTTAAGTATCTAGAAAGGGTAAAATACGGGTGCAAGGTCATAGAGACACGAAAACTACCCTCAAAATACAACTACCTCATTCTGAAGGACTAATTACTTGTATTTTAAGCTTAACCTTGTACTTTTGGGCAGCTAATCCCGCTATCCGTTTGTATTCGCCACTGCTTCAGGCGGTTCAGCATAAGGGTGTGGCCGTCTTCCTAAACGTCAGCCATCCACACCCTTTGCTTCACACCCCTTCATCAGCACCGCATACCACTTCTATCGGGGCTGCATCTCCCTGATAAACAAAGAGTAATACCAGTCATGAGGTAAAAGGAACACCCTTCCTAGAAAAGACGAATCGAACAGGATTCTAGGACAAGTAGCCTCTAAAAACAAAAAACTGAGTATCATCACAAGATAATACTCAGTTTTTCATATTTTTCACTTAACTCCAAATCTGACGAAGCCCATACCCGAGTACGCTAGAGAAGGCGACAGCCTTCGAGGCTCTATAGCAAAGGGTTTCCCCCCCCTTGGTTCACGTCTAATGCACACACACACTCTCTCTCACTCACACACATCTCGGGTTACCTTGCTTATTCCCCATCATCTTCAAAGAGATTATCAATCACCGGTTTTCTGTTTTGGTTGGCCAATCTCCAAGCTGTAATAAATACAAGGCGAGAGATTCTCTCTACCTTCTTAAAGTTGATTTTGTCTACAGTATCCGTGATTCTGTGATAATCTCGGTGAATACCGTTGAAGTAGAAAATAGAAGGAATTCCACGTTGAGCAAAGTGATAGTGATCAGCTTTGAAGTAAAAACGATTCGGGTCGTTCGCTTCATTATATCGATAATCCAATTCAAGCTGCGTGTACGTATCATTCACCTCTTCATTGAGGCGATGCAAATCCGTACTAAGTCTGTCAGCACCAATAATATAGACATAGTTCGGATTTCCTTCATGGTACTCATCCACCCGCCCAATCATATCCATATTCATGGCTGCAATGGTATGCGGAATCGAAATCGTAGGTTCCTCCGAAAAATACTCCGCCCCAAGTTGATCCTGCTCTTCAGCGGTAGTCGCCATGATAAGCACACTACGCCTAGGGCCATTCCCTGTTCGTTTTGCAAAGGAAAAAGCTTCTGCAACCTCTAGCAATCCAGAAACGCCAGAACCATTATCATCAGCGCCGTAGTAAACTTCCCCATTCTGCATCCCCAAGTGGTCATAATGTGCCATTAGCACAACAATTTCATTTTTCAAGTAAGGATCTTCTCCCTCCACAAGCCCAACCACATTTTCCGTGATCAGAGCATCATCAGTTTCCTTTTGCTTGATGGTTATCGAACAATCTAAGGTAATATTTTGAGGTAAACCTCTATCATTTATAGATTGCTTGGCTTTAAGTACTTTTTCAAATTTATTGCCAATGATATCTTTAGCTACCTCTTGAGAAATATAAATACTATTGGCAAATTTTCTTGCCGGATCTTTCCCCACAAATCGTAGATGAGGACGCTTTAAATAGTACTCATAGCGTTGCACATAGAAATCAATATTCTTTTCAATCATCAAAACCGTTCGTACTCCCCTGCGCTTAGCCGTCATCAACTTTTTATCCCAATTTAGCGACCATTCCGACAGTTTTTTGGTTCCTGTAATGTGTGAAGTACCATCACGCATTTGGGGCTCTCCTTGGTAAATTAGAATTATTTTATCTTTTACATCTACACCAGCATAATCATTATAGTTCTCATCATCAATACCATAGCCTAGGAAAACAACTTCTTCCCGCTTAGTAGATGGACGATTTCGGTTAGATTTTGGAAAGCTGTAATAATCTTTCAAATAACGATAACGCGTATCATTTATAGAAAGGCTAATCTTTTCCCATTCTTCTGCAATAAGCGTTATTTTTTGAAGATATTGTACAGAATCGACAATCAGACGAGTTTTGTACGTCGTATCTATAGCCGTGCTATCTGCATTATAAGCCGTATACATAGTGCTGTCTAATAAAACACTATCCCTATTAATAGGCAATAATTCGTATTCCGAAAACTGTTTGGCGATGTACCCTGCTGCCCTCTTCTGCCCTTCCGAACCTGTTTCCCGCCCTTCCATTTCCTTAGAAGCAATGACATTCAAATGCTTACGCAGCTCCTTGGTAGAAATAGAATAGGCTAATTGACTAGCAAAATCAACGACTTGGAATTCGTCTCGAACAGAAAAAACAGGTGAAACAATGTAAGGTTCTCCATTCCCATCATAGCCAGGAACTTTTATCTCATCAATATTTTGATCGGCAAGGTCATCAGCAGTAATCATAGGAATTGATTCTGCTATATAAGGTTCAGTTTTCACCTGAGTAATAGCGACATAAGGTTTATCTTGGCCAGGGATATTTACATAAACCGTATCCGAAATTTGCCTTCTTTCGACTTCAATAGTGATCGTCGTATCTCGATCAAAATTACTGAGGCGAATCGTATCAGAGGTCGTAACCACCTCAGTATCTTCGGAGATGCTCGTATCCTTCTTAACCTGCGGCACAAAGTCATCCAAGAAAATCTCGTCCAATGACGTATCTTGGGCGCGAAGCCATGCCAATGAGGTCAAAAAGATAGCAATAAATAATCCGAATCTTCTCATTTTCCTTGGTTTTCAATGCCTAATAAAGAATTCCTTGAATTCCATTAGGATGTTTGGATTTTCACGATTTAGCAAAGAGCAAAAGCGAAACTTCTATTTTACTCTTTGAAATTCATCATTTTATCCTCTAGTAACGGGTCAAATAAGCACCAAATCTAGTAGCGCAATTCGTTTCTCCTTAAAGGATTAATACTTACTTTGCAAATACATACACAGCCATTATCAAGCTGTATTTTTACCCTAGTTGGGTACAATGGTAAGTTAAATTTATAGAATACCTATGACAAAATGGAAGAATCCAATCAAAAAACAGTATTTTATATATCAACTAACCAATCTTTAAAGCAATCTTGTCCACTCTTCGTTGATGCCTCCCTCCTTCAAAATCGGTTGACAAAAAGGTTTTTACCATATCTAAGGCCACTTCTTTTGAAACAAACCTAGCAGGGATAGAAAGTACATTAGCATCATTATGTTTTCTAGCCAAAGCAGCAAGCTCCGAATTCCAACAAACGGCAGCACGTACAGCCTCATGTTTATTGGCCGTCATGGCCACACCATTTCCTGAACCACAAATAATTATACCAAACTTGGCAGCACCAGATTCAATTTGCTCAGCCACCGGATGGATAAAATCTGGGTAATCTACTGACTCTAACGAATCTGTACCCATATTTATTACCTTGTTGTTTAGGTTTTTCAACAAATCGGTTACTTCCCCCTTGTAGGGAAATCCAGCATGGTCACAACCAATAGCAATGACATCTTTATTCATGGATGTTCGTATTTTAGTAGATATTGAAAAAATAACATACCTACAAGCACAAATCAATATTCCTTTACGGAAATGCCTACCTAATTGTTTTATTTTACCCAAAATAATATTAGAGAAATCAGATAAAAATAAAAATCAGGTAGATTTAAGACGACTAAATCTAAACAAATGGTAAATTTTTAACTTATAAGGAAGACGTTATTCGTTCTTTTATCATAAAACGAATAACGCCTTTCTCCTCTCTAGCATTTATTGAATAACTACTTCAACAAGCCTTCCACCTCACTTCTTATTCCATCGTATCCTGGACGCTTGACCAAATCCAATAAACTGCCAATAGCAGCACGATTACGAGCTTGGTCAGAATTAAATCCTCGATTCAACTCATCACTACCAAGAGATTCATAAAAGTTTTTATGTTGAGCCAATTCCTTAGCTAAGATTTTTATATGCTCTCCCGCTTTATCATAAGCCTTTACTTCATCAAAAACACTAATCATATAGAAAGCATTGATATCGTAAGGGAAGTTTTTGTGTGGAAAGACTTCAAAGTATTTGTCAACCAATTTTATGGCTCGTTCGGTATCCCCTATCGCTGCCAATTCACGCCCTAAACGAAGGAAAGAAAACCGTAAACTAGAGACACTAGGCATGTAGCTGGTATTGACATAAAGTTTTTCTTTATCAAAATTCCCCCATTTGAACTTGTTCATCATGTTGTCATACATCACATCAACATTGATACGTCCTTGTCCGATAGGAAGATTCCCCCAAGGGCTGTTCTTCTGTACCGTTTTTACAGGAACCAAGCGCAAGGCCAAACCTTCCAATTGCAAGTAGTTTTGCAAACCTAATAGCTTTTCAGGTCTACAAGTTACCGCAAAATAAATGGGTCGGTCCCAATTGTTGGAAGCAATAATATCTAAAATAGCCGTTTCATCCTTGATCAATCGTCTATTACTAATCTTAAATGGTAATTCGCTCAATACAGCGGTATCAGTTGGCGAAACCGTTCCATTAGCAACCACCTTCTCTCTATCTACAGGGATAAAAAGATTGCCCGTAGGCATAAAGCTTTCTACATCTTCCATACCAGGCAGCGGATGTTGTTCAGCTACAAACTTCATAGCTTGCTGAATGCTCATCTTGTTATTCTTCTCATAAGGATTATTATAGATGACATTCCGTTTATTTCCACGGTACCCTTCCTTAGGAATGGTCATTTTTATAGCTTCCGACTCCCCTACTTTTCTACGCAATTGGTCGATATACCAATCCACGGCAAGGAGGCTTAAGTTGGTCACACGCACATCCGTACGAATGCCCTCCACCTCTTGCGCATACCATAAAGGATAAGTATCATTATCCCCATGCGTAAATACAATTGCATTCGGTTCGCAAGAATTCAGGAAGTTCGCAGCATAATCCCTTGCTCCAGTATGCGAAGCACGGCTATGATCATCCCAGTTTTGGAAGCCCATAATCAAGGGAGCAATAACGACAACCGCGAAGGCTAAACCGGCCAATCCTCTATTTTTTGAGCTGTCTTCTAGGCTAACTAAGGATTGATTGCTGGCAAAAAACGAAGCACGATCTGCTAGTAACCGATATAAAGCAGCCACGCCCATCCCTATCCAAATGCAATAGGTAAACATAGAAGCTGCTAGTACATAGTCCCGTTCACGAGGTTCATTGGGAGGTTGATTTGAATATAAGATAATGGCTAATCCCGTCATGAAAAATAACGCTAACACCGCTAGCGCTTCATTCGGACGACTACGGAAGTGAAAGAGCAGGCCTAGCAAACCAAACAAGAAAGGTAGGAAATAGTACGTATTTCTTGCTTGATCATATTTCATCGAATCAGGAAGCTCATCCATATTATGCAAACGAGCTTCATCGATCATATCTACTCCCGAAATCCAATGTCCTGTACGTAAATCGGTGTCATTATACCCTTGTTCTCCATTCTGACGCCCCACAAAATTCCACATAAAATAACGGATATACATCCAACCTACTTGATAGTTAAAAAAGAAGGAGATGTTATCCATTTGGGTAGGTTTCCGATTCGAATTCGGTCCATCGCGCAACCAATTTCGATATTCTTTGGGTCTATCTTGAGAACCTAGACGAGGGAAAAGCATTTCATCTCTACCATCATAAACATATTCCAATTTGCGATCAACAATTTCATATCGATCACCGGATCGGCCATATTTTTCTTCCGATTTCATATCCACCGGTTCCGCAGCAAAAGAAGGCCCTTTCAACAAGGGGCGGTCACCATATTGCTCACGATTCAAGTAAGAAATAAGGCTATAAGCATCACTAGGGTTATTCATATTGATCGGCGTATTCGCATTAGCGCGAATAAGGATGAGCCCATAATTTGAAAAACCTAGCAAAATAACCGTAAAAGAAACCACGACCCGATTGTATATCGGCATTTTATTTTTATGCGTCCAATAAATCAAGAAGGCCATCAGGCCAATGAGCAACAAGACGAAGATCATCAAACCACTATTGAAAGCCATGCCAAAAGTATTGACAAAGAAAAAATCCATGTAACGCCCAATGGCAGGAATGGTTTTCATCACAAAGGTCAAAATAACTACCACAAATATGGCGGAACCTGTAGCTAGAGCAATAAATATCCCTTTCCAAGTAGGTTTTTCAAACTTTTTAAGGTAGTAGAGCAGCGCTAAACCAGGTAAAGTCAATAGACTTAAAAGGTGGACGCCGATGGAAAGACCAATCATATACATCGCAAAGATGAGCCATCGATCAGCGTACTTAGAGTTTTCTAGGTGATACCACTTGATCACTGCCCACATCACCAAGGCGGTGAAGAAACTGGACATGGCATAGACTTCCCCCTCTACTGCCGAAAACCATACGGAGGTGGCAAAGGTAGCGGATAATCCTGCAACGACGCCACTTCCTAGAATAGCAATCAATTGACTTTGGGTCATTTCTTCACTTCTTCCTACGAAGATCATTTTGGTCAAAATCGTTGTTGACCAGAAGACAAAGAGGGCTATAAACGCCGTACATATCCCCGACATTACATTGACGGAATAAGCAATCATAGCCGGATCACTTGATAAGGTTTCTGCTACGATGGTAAACATACGCCCAATCATCAAAAACAAGGGAGCACCTGGGGGGTGAACAACTTGTAGTTTGTAGGCTCCTGCGATAAATTCGCCGCAATCCCAAAGGCTTCCCGTTGGTTCGGCTGACAAAATATAAACTGTGGCGGCTATGGCAAAGACAAGCCAACCGACAAGATTATTCAATTTCTTGAATTGCTTCATGGTTATTTTTGATGACATTAGCGCCTTGCTTTCACCTCTTTTTAAGGATCATGGTGAATCAATTTGCTGAAAATGATTACTTTTTTCTATAACGAACTGCAAAAATAGTAAAATGTGGCTGTAAGTTGTAGGGATGTTAACAGATATTAACATCATAAACCTTGTTTATTGGTGTGTGGAGGCCAAGAAGATGCTTTTTATTGAATGAAATTTTAAAATAACGTTATAAGATCGTTTTTTGTATCGTGGCGTAATCTCTTGTTTTTACGCGCGGATATTTTGACCTATCGGATAAATGCAACAATACGGCTAACCTAGGGTGTTCCTAAGGTACCAAAAGCCAAAACCTAGTAGAAATAAAATCCCTGCATAGCTCAATGCTCGCAAACCAGCACCGGGACGTGCTGCCTCTGGCGTATGTTCACTCGTTACGAGCTTATAATTCGCGATAGCGAAAAAAGGTGCGGTGAGAAAGGAGAGAACTGTAGCAATGGTGATCATAACTTTCATGGAAGAGACTAACCAACCTAAAATAATCAGCGTACCCAAAATCAAAACAGCCATCCAAATCCAATATAATCGAGTTTGTTGTTCTCTGTCATTGCCCTCATGCCCATGTTGAAGAATATAAGTAGCTTCGGCCATCGTTCTAGGAAGTGCATCCAAGCACGTTAGGGTTGTGCTAAACATGGTTGTAAAAGCGGCTACCGTAATGATTGGCGTCGCCCATTGCCCTAGGCTAGTACTATATAAATCAATCAATTGCCCAGCAAAAACTCCTCCTTTAGGCGAAAAGGATTCTCCTGAACCAAACATAACTAAAGCGCCTAGAAAAAGGAAGCACAAGGCCAGAATAATCGTTCCTAAATAACCGATTCTAAAATCAAATAGGGAACTTTTTAAATCAAAATCTTCGGTCGTTGCTTTTTGTTTTTCAATGGCCCAGAGGGAATGCCAAACGGATAAATCAATAGGAGCTGGCATCCATCCCATCAAAGCGATTAGGAAGGTAATTCCTACGGCTTCTGTAGGAAAAGTTGGGGCAAATTCAATATGAGGATTCCCTTTTCCTAGTGCAAAAATCACGGCGAATAAGGTAGAAATCGTCAAAACAAGGATGATGACTTTCATGGTCCTGTCCAACATGGAATATTGACCACGCTTTAGAAGTAGAAGACAGAGCGTCAGAATGATGCATACCCAAAGAAAGGTGTTGCTCGTCAAGCCAAACAAACCAACGGCTAAGCCTGCTGTCACAATGGTTACAGCCGCTTGGACGGTAAACATGGAGCCAAGGGTTACGACAAAAAACACATACATTGTCCACTTGCCTAGCTTGTTATAGCCTCTCAATAAACTTTCGCCAGTCGAAGAAGCATACCTAGGACCAAACTCGAAAAAGGGGTATTTGAAAAGGTGAATGAATAGGACGACCCAAAGCAAGCCTAAACCATACTCCGCCCCCGCACGAGTGGACTGTACGAGATGGGAAACGCCTACTGCTGCTCCAGCAAAAAGTAAGCCTGGCCCTAACATTTTGATTTTCGATTGCCAAGTAGTCCTGGTCGTATTCATTGCTTGGTTTTTATTGCTTTTAAATAGAGAAACCGTCTAGCGGCGATGAGCATAGGTTTTCTTCTTACTTGAATGAAGTATGATGTTTATTATTTACTAACAAATAACAATTTCCGCTATAAGGAATTCATACCTCTTACATCATAAATCGATTTTTTCGGAGTAAACTCAATATTGAGTCTTTAGAAAAACAAGGGCTATAGCGTTGTAAGCCAAATGACTAGAATGGTCAGGATGAAGTAGGAAATAAGTCCTCTTGCGCCAGTATATTCTTTAGCTAGGCGTTGTCCAAAAAACAGCATGACGATGGATATAGCAGAGAGTTGTGCGCCTCTAAGCAACCAAATTACCGAACCGTTGAGGAGTAATGCGCCTGCACCAATAGCGGAAACTACACCCGCAGCGATTTCGACCACCGTGATAATGCCTAAGAGCATGGGAACCATGTTCTTGAGTGGGCTTTTAGCAAAATGGCCTTTTAACCAGCTTAGGTTGCCGCTCCAATCGATCACCTTGTCTAGTCCTGATTGAAGGAAAAGGATAGCGAGAATGACGCCGCTTAGGAATTGTGCGCTACTGATCGCTGTCGTAATGTCGGTTATGAGTAGTACCATGTTTTTCGTATTCTATTTAGATTTCTACAAAGGTAATTAGATTGATGGAGAATGGAGAATGGAGTACGCAGAATTGCTTGCGTTTTAATTGCTCCCCAATGAACTCTTGCCAAAATTTGGCAAAACTTTGCAGCTTATTTTAACGAACCAAGGGATTGAAGACCAATATCGTAATTTCTTACGTTGCGTGTTTTCCAAGCAACTACGAACTTTGATCGCTTCGCTACAAAAGACTGGCAAGGATTACCGACCCTCCTTCTATAGGGCAACCATAAAGGATTGCCCCTACTCAGGATTTAGATTTTAGTTTTAAGAACGCTATCTCCAAAAATTTAGCACTTTATGTTTACAGATGCAGGAATACCCTAATGCTGAAACCCGTAGGGGTAATCCTTCATGGTTACCCTCTGAATACCTGTTTTCATTTATCGTGAATAGTCTCACGATATTTATCGACCAAGGCACTAAGAATTTTCGATGCTGCGCTTGAAAAGTACAAACAAGAGTTCTACTGCTACTACTAAGAAAGTAGCAGGCTATAGAATCGCGGTGCGTGTGTGGCGGTGGCCTAGTGGGAGTGCTCTCGCGCTGCGTTTCCATAAACACAATTACAATTAATTCAAGCACTGGTTTAAACCTTCTGCCATAGCAAAGACGTAGCACGTTCAGCTACCCCACAAAGCAGCCGCCTCAAACGTACCACGTCGAGTTTTTTGCTGCTTGCGAAGCTCCTGAAATTTTAGGCTTTTCCATCGACAGTTTTTAACACAAACATGAAAGGTTTTTGGAATCAGGCATGTTTTGCCCGAAAAAATCAGTCCATGGCGCTATCATTGCCCGCTCAGTTTAAAATCGAAATGCCGTCTGTTTTACAGGAAAATGCTTCACTGTTGATACCTAGGAAGGCTAAGATAGTGGGGGCTAGATCGACTTGGGAGGTGGTGTGATTATCCACAAAACTAACGTTGGGGTTGTTGGCGAAAAAGACCGTTTTATTGATAAAATCATTGTTTTGACCGCCGCCATGTCCTGTGCCGTCCCCTCCGTGGTCGGATACGATGAAAACAAGCCAATCTTCACCATTTATCCGCTTGTTTTCTATAATGGAGAATAAGTCATTTACATAAGTATCCAAAGTCGTCAATACTTCATTGTATTCAGGAATGTGAGAGCCGTAACCGAAGCGATGCCCCGCGCCATCGAGTTCATCAAAATGTAGAAATAAAACATCTGGGGCAAGGGGTTCTTGATTTATGAGGGCTTCTTCTGCTTCAAGGAAAACCCCTAAGTCATTTAATGTTAGTTCTGGGGCATAATCTGCTTGGCCACTAGCGATGTAGGTGTTTACAGGCAACCAATTGACGATAGATAAAGTATTCAAATCGCTTTCGGCCTCCTCTATATACTGGAAAAAATGCGGATAATCCGCCAAAGCATGCTCTCCAAAATCATTGTCGTCCACTCCATGTTTACACCAGTGTACCCCCGTACAAAGACTCGCCCAGTTGGGCCCGCTCACCGTTATGTCTTCTACCTTGTGGGCTCCTGTATAAAAGGTTGTCCCACGCTGGGAGAGCTGGTACATGAACGGTGTAACTCCTGCCTGCAAAGCTTCAGAACGAAAACCGTCGATACCAATTACGAGTACTTTTCTACCCAAGCAGGTACTATCAATGTTTATTCCTGTTGCTAGACATTCTTCTTGTGCGGGGAGGCAAGTGATATCTATTTTTTCTTTCTTGCAAGCCACTAGGATTAAGGATATTACTAGGAGAAAATATGGGCTTTTTAAAAGCATAAGTAGCTATTTTCAATGGAGAAGGGGACAAAAATCTGGATAGTCTTCGAACAAAACTACCGAAAAATGTTTTCAAAGCAAGAAGGAAAATTCAAAAAGCCTATACAAACATGACAGGTTTTAAAAACCTGTCATGTTTGCCCGATAAAACCAGTGCCCTATCAATAAAAAAGACTTCTATCTTAAACAGACAGTAGTTTAAATTTTGAAGGTATGTATTCCTTTAAAAGCTAAGTGATTTTAAAACATTGTTGGGACTGATTTTATGTAAATCCAACTTGAAAGCGATTTGTTCTCCAAAACTACTACGTTTTAGATTCTTGCTCATTCCTAAAGGAACATAAATACCTACGGCATCCCCAAGTTCAAACGCTAATCCAGCTACAAAAACGATTGGGCTATTGATAGCGGGATCATCCACCATATAATAGCCTAGGTCAAAGTAAGGTTTGATTGGAAAATTGATGCTTTTTAAAGGTAGGTCTACCTTAAAATTGAGTGACAAGGCGAACTTATCGGTCTGGCCTACACTAGATTGCCCCGGCACTGCTGCTCGGATTCCCCCTTCGCGGTTAGAGTTGATTTGTTGAGAAAGGAAGTTGTCGGGCAAATCTTGGCGGAAACCTTGGTTTCGACCGAAGTAGTAGTCTTCATAAAAATAATCTGTTCCTCCCCTAGAGATTAAATTGATGGGATGATCGGTTCTTCCGCCACAATTTGCTTGGTTGTTGAACAATAATCCCGCACCATAAAATCGAAAGTGCAAGGCACGTTTGGGCATATAAGCTACTTTATAATTGGCGGCCACACTAGCTTTCAAAAAACCTTCTAAATCATCGGTACAAGGATCTTTAAATTGGTGGTACTCTACAGCAGATTCGACTTTCAGTCCTCTTTGTCGGTATTCATGCGTTAGTTTTGCATGAGGCGTGATGATGTTTTCATTCCCTGCAAAATAAACAGAATCTTCAAAGACACTGACTGTTCCCTTACGTTCAATAATAAGTGGTAAATCTAAACGTAGTAAGTGTCCACTTTTAGCTTTCTTCTTATTTCCTTTTAAGGTAAATTCGACGTTAGGATTGATGCGAATATACTTATCATGATAATCAAAACGAGTATTATAACTGTAGTTAAAGGATTTCAAACCTACCCCAGCACTAATCTTTTTCACCTTCCCTTCATCTAAATAATGATTGTACTTAAAATCCGCAAACCCTACAATATCCATAGTTCGGAAAGAATTGGGCCGTGCTTTATCCCTTGAACCTGTAGCAAACATAGGAGCTACGGTATATTCAAACTTTTGAGCGACAAGGCTGGTATTGTGAAAAGCAGCACCCAACATAAACTTATCATAGTTGTTCCACCCCAGCATAGGCGTGATATTTAGGTTTTTCTGCTTGGGATTCTCTAGACTTGCTAGTAGATTCACCTTTAGCTTGCGCTTTTGTCCATTATTTTTTCGATTCACTTCAGGAATCACCTCTAGGGCATCAATACGTATTTCGTCGTGGTCTCCTGCTGGTGTTTGAATGGTTTTCGTTCCTTCAAAACCTTCATGCCACTCTGTACTGACGATTTTGCCATCTTTTAAGGTAGAGATGGAAAATGGGCCAGCGATGGAACCTTTATTCACTACGGTCACCTTCGAGTCCTCCACTCCTTTTGCAGCATAATCTAGTGTTCCTTCCCCTTTTGCTCCTAGTACACCATCAAAGAACCAAGACAAATCCTTGCCCGTTTCCTCTTCAAATATTTTCCTAAAATCTTCTGGATAAGGATGACGGAATTTCCACGTCTCATAATACAACCTCATGGTGTTGTCAAACTTTTCCTTTCCTAGGTAAGCTTCCAAGTAACGCAAGGAAATAGCTGGCCGCTCATAGCCACAAAGCAGATAGTTGAAGTTCGTCAAATCTTTAGAATGCGTTTCAATGGCTTGCGATTCGTGTCGTCGTGCTTGAATGAGGTAGCCCGTATAGCCCAAGTCTGCATTTTTAAGCCCAAAACTCTTAGAAAGAAACTTCGGCAAGTAATTGCTTAAAGAATCTCCCTTGCCATAATATTTTTGATTGTAGCGTTTTTCGTAAAAAGTATTCATCCCCTCATCCATCCACGGATGGACCCGCTCATTGGAACCAAGGATACCATAAAACCAATTGTGCCCTACTTCATGTGTAATCACTATATCTAAGGCATGGGCATCACGAGAAATTCCAATAACCGTGACCATAGGATATTCCATTCCCGCGCCAGCACTCAAAGCACTTTGAACAGCGGTAGCCTGTGGCCAAGGATATTCTCCTACTTCCTCCGAATAAAATTGAACGGAACGATTAACATACTTAATGGCATCTACCCAAAGATCCGCTTCTCTATCGGTAAACATTGTCCAAGTATCCACCGTTTTGCCGGAAGCTAATTTGACTTGATCCTTCATTACATGAAACCGTTTATCGGCAAACCAAGCAAAATCGTGAACATTCTCCGCTTTATATCGTATAGTTTTAAAGTCTTCACTTGATTCCGGAAATTCCACGCTTGATTCCGTGTCTACGCGATCAAAATTTAGCTTGCTGGTATTTTCTGCTACTTCCGTTAAGAAGTCAATTTCACTTTGCGTTTGCAAAACCCCAGAAGCACCAACCACATAGTTAGAAGGCAAAGTTATTGTCACGTCATAATCACCAAATTCGGAGTAAAATTCTCCTTGATCGAGGTAAGGCATCGGATGCCATCCCTTGTGATCATAGACAGCCGGCTTAGGAAACCATTGTGTAAATTGGTAGGACTGGCCAACATGACCAAGGCGAGAAAAGGAGTCGGGTACTTTCACCTTAAAAGGTGTATTGATGTTGATCGCTTCCCCTGGCAATAAAGGTTTTTGAAGAGTAAGAATAGCGATATCTTGATTCTCAGGATCTAACTCCCAAGATATACTTTTTCCATCTACTGTAAAATCTAGGCTATCAATATACCCTAATTGATCTTTTTCTGCATAAAAAATACGCGCAGACCCCATGTTTCTGGCTTGTTGAGCGTAGGCAGAGTTTGTATTTCTATAAGCATTTGGCCAAAGATGGAAGTAAATAAAGCCAATATTGTCAGGGGAATTATTCTTATAAACAATATCTGTGCTGCCGTTCAGCGTATGATCCACGTCATTTAGTGTCACATTTATGTTATAGGTGACCTTTTGCTGAAAATAGGTTTTTTCCTGCCCAATCAGTGTCGATATTAAAGAAAAAACGAAGACAATGGCTACGGCAAATTTATTCATAGTAGACTAGTTAAAATGGTTCGAATTTGATATTACAAGTCCCAAAGGTTAATAATCCATTTGCCTTAAATAGGTTAGTACGAGAAAAAATTAGGAATGTTGCGTCAATCTTATACTTATTTTTAAGGCAGTGCAAAACTAAAATGTTATTTCGTAAATAAAAAACAATCTTTTGAAAGGGCTCACAACTCACTGAAAGTCAGGTTTATTTTTAGTAATACGTTCAGCTAGATGGCTGTCACTTAAATGTCACGCAACCCTAGCTCTTACACCTCATTCTTGGTATATTTGGTTACTCATTAAACCCTTTTTCTTATGCGCAGAAACAACACCGAAAACGATACCATGCTTCTTGTCCATAATTACGAAGCGATGCTCCGCAATGACGAACTAGGGTTTCTTGCCCCTTCAGCATTCGAGCAATTGGTAGATTACTACGAACAAAAACAGGATTTAAGTAAGGCTTTGCTAGTCGTAGAGCATGCCCTAAGCCAATACGCTTATTCTTCTACCTTCTACATCCGAAATGCCCATCTTCTAATAGAAATCGGCAAACTGGATGAAGCTATCCTCTTTTTGGATAAGGCAGAATTGTATGATTCTTCTGATATCGAAATCTATCTGCTCCGCTCAGAAATCTTTGCGGAAAAAGGTGATTTCTCTACCGCAGAGGAAGTCCTCAACCATGCAAAGACCCTAGTATCAGGGGATGAACTCTCTGAAGTTTATTTGGCCTTTGCCAGTATTCACGAAAGAAAGGAAAGATACGACAAAGTTTTCTATTCTCTAAGAGATGCCTTGCTTGTGAATCCAAAATGTAAGGAAGCCCTTGAACGGATTTGGCTTGCTTTTGAAGTAACCCAACTCTATAAAGAGAGTATTCAGCTCCATCTCAAGGTCGTGGATGAAGAACCATACTCACATTTGGCCTGGTACAACCTTGCGCACGCTTATTACAGTACTCAAGAATATGAAAATGCTATAGACTCTTACGAATTTGTCATGGCTATCGACGAAAAATTTGAGTATGCTTATTTGGATTGTGGAGAGTGCTATTTTCTTATGGGAATGTACGAAAAAGCCATTGATTGCTACGAAGATGCTTTAGATAATGATATTAAGCCTACCGATACTATTTATTCCCTGATGGGGGCTTGCTTTGAAAAGCTAGGCGATTATGATCGGGCTAAGGAATTATACCTCACAGCTTTAGAGCTTAATCCTGAAAACGATAAATTGTACTTCTTCTTAGGAGGACTTTATGCCTTGCTAGACGAATGGAAAAAAGCGGAAAATCTCTACAAAAAAGCCATCGAAATGAGAAGTGGTGAAGGAGATTATCACTTGGGTTTGGGCTTGGTCTATGCTCAGCTAGAAAAGCAGAAGGAGGCGAATGAGCATCTCAGCGCTGCTTGTGATTTGGCGCCTGATGATTGTGAAAAATGGGTACAATATGCTATTTTCTTAATCCACGTTGATTTACCCGAATCGGCACTAGCGGTTATAGAAGAAGCTACTATGTACTGCGAAAATAAAGGTTTAAACTACTGTAAAGTGGCGGCCTTACTTACTCTGGGGAACCGAAAAGAAGGACTTGCTTTACTCCATCATGCTCTAGAAGTTGATTATGCTAATCATACGCTTCTATTTGCTAGTAACCCTGACTTGACGCAGGACGCAGAAATTGTCTTGCTCCTTGACGCTATTAAAGCGCGTGAAGAACAAGGAGAAAGAAAAGAGGATCGTGGTACAAGGGGCGAAGCTTCTGCCTAGATATTGATACTTATGAGAAATACCAAGCATAAAAAATGCCACTACATTCTAATAATGAAATGTAGTGGCGCATTTTTTTGTAGTAATTCAAAAGGCAGCCTCAATAAGCCATCAAGCGTTCTAGTTGTGCTCTAAAGCGGTCGTGTGGTAAAAATCCTTTCTCCAAATCTGCTGCGAATGGAACTGGGGTATCTAGACTAGCCGCTCGTAAAACAGGCCCATCCAAATGCTCGAATAAATGTTCACTGATGTAAGCGGAAAGCTCTCCACCAATACCTCCAAGGAGCGTATCTTCGTGTAGGATGATGACTTTGTTCGTTTTCTTCACCGTTTCTTCAATAGCCTCATAATCTATGGGTAATAAGGATCGAAGGTCTAGGACATCAGCACTAACGCCCATTTCCTTGGTGATTTCTTTTGCCCAATGTACGCCCATACCATAAGTAATGATGGAAATGGCGTCTCCTTCTTGTGCTAAGTGAGCCTTCCCTATTTCTACGGTGTAATAACCGTCCGGCACTTCTTCCGTCATGCTTCGGTACAAGTATTTATGCTCAAAAAACATCACTGGATTTGGATCTTCGAAAGCGGCGAGCAGCATTCCTTTCGCATCCGTTGGGTTCGAAGGATAAAGGACTTTTAGCCCTGGTGTATGGAAAAACCAAGCTTCATTACTTTGGGAATGATAAGGCCCAGCTCCTACTCCACCACCGCAAGGCATCCGTACAACAACATCCGCATTCTGCCCCCAACGATAATGCAATTTTGCTAGATTATTAATGATTTGATTAAACCCACAAGTAACAAAATCAGCGAATTGCATTTCGACCATGGCTTTCATTCCCTTGATACTCAGCCCTAGGCCAATGCCTAGAATCGCACTTTCGCAAAGTGGCGTATTTCGAACTCTATCTCGGCCAAAATCTGCCATTAGGCCATCGGTAATCTTAAAAACGCCTCCATAGTCTGCAATATCTTGTCCCATGAGCACCAAATCATCATGTTTTTCCATCGCAAGGCGCAAGCTATCTGCTACAGCATCGACAAAACGTTTGCTCGTAGTATTTTCTGAATCTGGCTCGGTGACTACTTGCGTATAAGGAGCATAGATTTCTTGCGTTTCTTTCTGCAAATCAAAGGCTACATCAGGTTCCGCATAAGCAATATCCAAGCCTTTTTGAATCGCACGCTTGTACATTCTTCTCGTCAATTCTATTTCCTCATCCAGCAAAATGCCTTCCTTTTTCAACCACGCTTCATAGTTTTGGATCGGATCTTTAGCCGCCCAGTGATCCATCAATTCTTGGGGCACGTACTTGGTTCCAGAAGCTTCTTCATGTCCTCGCATTCGGAAAGTGACACACTCCAGAAGAACAGGGCGCGGATTTTTACGCAAATCTTCCGCTAGGTTCTTGATGGTTTGATAGACTTCTAAAATGTTATTTCCATCAATGCGATGCGCCTCCATACCATAGCCTATTCCTTTAGAAGCCAAGGTTTCCGCCCTGTATTGTTCAGAAGTCGGCGTAGAAAGGCCATACCCATTGTTTTCTATGACAAAAATGACGGGCAAATCCCAAACGGCAGCAGTATTCAAAGCTTCATGAAATTCGCCTTGGCTTGTTCCTCCTTCCCCCGTAAAAGCAACAGAAACCTTACGTTCTTTCTTGAGTTTATGGGCAAGCGCAATACCACTTGCTAGAGATAACTGTGGCCCCAAGTGCGAAATCATTCCTACGATGCGATGCTCAGGAGCACCAAAGTGAAAAGAGCGGTCGCGTCCTTGTGTAAAGCCCTTCATTTTTCCTTGCCACTGGCAAAATAAACGCTCTAAGGGTACATTACGTGTGGTAAATACGCCCAAATTTCGGTGCATGGTGAAAATAAACTCGTCTTCTTCCAACGCCGCAGCTACACCAACAGATATAGCTTCCTGTCCTATTCCAGAAAACCATTTGCTGATTTTTCCTTGCCGTAGGAGTACCAACATTTTTTCTTCCACCATTCTAGGCTTAAGCAAAGCTTTATAGAGCGCAATTAATTGCCCTTGACTTATTTTTTTTGGCTGAAATTCCATGTTCTTCTTCTTTGAGGAATGATGCTCTAAGTATTAATTCAAAATTCTAATGTTCAATTAAGAATAGAAAGGCGCATTTTGCCACAAAGGGCACAACGTTTTAGATGAAAAATCGAAGAATTTTTATCTAAACGCCTACAATTTTTGAATCAATAATTAGCCCATTCGACGTTGTACTAATTTAGTGCGCCAAAGGTACGAGAATTTGAGGATATACTAGTGGTTCGGCTCAGAAATACTAGGGCAGCAGAGGTGCTAAATTACGAAGGAGAAATGTAGGCATTGGGGAGACCGCTCTAGAAGGCAAAAAATAACCTCTCGATTTTATGCTCTTTTCTTAACCTTTTTTATTTATTTTTAGGCGTAAGTTTATTTAGCCTCACCAAAAAATCGAGTCCGTCTATGCAAGGATTTAATACATTTTCCGTTATGCCTCAAGCAGAATTCCTTCGGTTGGTGCTTCCCTTATTCAAAAAGGAAGGGAAAAAGTATAAGAAAACACGGGCTATTTTTGCTAGGGAAGCTAAGGAGAATGAATTTGTCAGAACGATAACGCGAGATGGATTGGAGACTACGAACACGGCTAAAATCGGTGATTACATTGTAAAAAATCAGACCAAAGCTGGCGAAGAATATATTGTCAGTAAGGAAACGTTTAGGAAAAAATACGAATTTTGCCGTGATATGGGCAATGGGCTTTGTGAATATCAACCTATTGGCGTTATGGTTGGGTTGGAAATGACGGAAGCAATTTGCCAACAACTGCACTTAAAATTACCCACCTATTTTATGGCTCCTTGGGGCAATAGAATGATCCTGAAGGATCGCGACTTTTTATTAGCTCCACTGAATTATTCTAAAGTCTACAGAATAGCACGTCATGAGTTTTTTGAGACTTATAATCGTCTACACTAAAAACCCAAAAGACGACCGCCCTAGTCCTTCTATTTGAGAGTGTTAATGCATTTAGAACAAGCTTACTTATTCTTGTTTTTGGTGCAGGAAATGAAAGGTGGACTTATCGTTTTGGCGATTTTTTAACCCTATAAGGCTCTCAAGACGGCTGTGCTATTAGCTGATTAGTGTAAAAAACAGCCACAAAGAACACAAAGACAGTTGCGTAAA
>JAHDHB010000579.1 GCA_020631545.1 Saprospiraceae bacterium
ATGTCATTAGCCTATTTATCTTTATCGTTTTCCTTGTAATTTCAGGTTTAGTCTTACTCAAAAAGCATCAGCCTCATATATTTTATGCAAAATCATTCAAAGTCGTGGTGTTTATTTTTTTACTAATGAATATCGCTTATGCCAAATACACAATGGGTGAGCGTTATGGTGGGGAATTAGACTATCAGCTCAATCAAAACCTTGCCGATAAGGATTTTCATAGGTATTTAAATGAATTACAAATCACGAAAGATGCCCTTGTACTAAGTGTGCCTGACAAAAGCCCTAATGGTACGCTCTACCTCCTCAATCGCCCTGGGTTTACTGAATGGGTGGATAAAAAAGGCACAGCACTCAATGAACAGATTATACAGCAATGGATTTCCAGAGGCGCAAGATATTTGATTATAAATGATGCAAATTACCTCCAACAACCCTTTATACAATCCTTTTTGTCCAAGGAAATTGGTCAATACAAGGACATTCGGATTTTTGCATTATAATCGTACAGACAAGGCATGCCTTGTCTCAACATCACAAAACCATGACATTCCTAGATAAATTCCCAACCGCAAATCTAACGAACCTCCCTACCCCACTAGAACCGATGATCGGTTTGGCCGAAGAATTAAATCATGCTGCCCTATACATCAAGCGTGATGATTTAACTAGCAAAGATTATGGGGGAAATAAGGTACGAAAACTCGATTTTCTCCTAGCAGATGTACAGGCAAAAGGCTACAAGGAAGTCATTACTTTTGGATATGCGGGCTCCAACCATTGTACCGCTACCGCTGTTCATTCGAAGAAGCTAGGATTAAATTGTACTTTGGTTTTACTACCTCAAATTCCTTCGTACTATTTGAAATATAATTTGCTGACCAGTCTTTCTTTTGGTGCGAAGTTCATCTATGCTAAAAATAAACCGCTGGCTTATCTAAAGGTAGCAGGGCATTTTTTGCGTACCTTTATTAAACGAGGAAAATTACCGTACAGAATTGAGCCTGGAGGATCGATGCCTGTAGGAGTAATAGGTTTTATCAAGGCCGTTGCAGAACTAAAAGAACAGATTGACAAACAAGGAATTCCCGTCCCTGATCGAATTTACGTACCTTGTAGTAGCATGGGCACAGTGATTGGCCTTGCCATCGGCATACAATTGATGGGCTTGACCTCCAAAGTTCATGCTATAAAAGTAGTGGATGACGAATATTCCAACGACAAGGTAATTAAGGATTTATATGATAATACACTCCAGTTTGTCCGAAAAAAAGCCCCTGAAATACCAGACTTGAGTTTTACGGATATTCCTCTAGTCGTTCGGCGCGAGTTTTATAGCGGCACCTATGCTCAATCAACAGATTTATCGAAGCAAGCCGTAGCCTTGGCGATGAAAAAACAAGGAATTCCCTTAGAAAACACTTATTCTGCACAAGCCTTGGGCGCTTTAGTTGATGATGTGCGAAATAAAAAGGTCGAGGGACAAAGCTTGCTCTATTGGAATACCTTCAATTCGGCAGACTTGTCTATCTTTGTTGCCGATCAGGATTATATGGATTTGCCTAAGGACTTGCATGGGTATTTTGCCTAAAAATTGGTTGGTTGAATAAAGAGTGTTTCGCCATCTTCTTGGTAGGTCTATTTAAGAGGCAGTTCCGTAATTACTCATCATACTTCTTGGATTATACATCATATTTGAAATTTATGTCAAAGCTACTCAACTTCCTAGCTCCATTGCTAAAATTGCATATCAATCGCTTAGCTAAAAAAAGCTTACCTCAAGTGAAAGGCAATATCGAGTTGCAAGGAATTAAGTCAAAAGTGGAGATTTTACGCGATAGATGGGGGGTACCACATATCTATGCTCAATCTATGGAAGATGCGAGTTTTGGACAAGGCTTCTGTCATGCTCAAGATCGATTGTGGCAAATGCATTTCATGCGAATGTTATGTACGGGAACTGCTAGTGAGTTGCTAGGTGAAGAATTGCTACAGGTTGATCGAGTGATGCGGACAATTGGTTTAGTAAAATTGGCTCAAGAAGAAGAAAAAGAGCTAAAAGAAGAGGCCGTTTATCCCCTACTCCTCGCTTATACCAAAGGAGTGAATGAAGCTATACGCCAATTTGGTAAAAACCTTCCTTTTGAATTCAAATTGCTAGGAATAAAACCCAAAGAATTTACCGTTTTAGAGGTTCTTACTTTTGGGAATATGTTGAGTTTCCAAATGTCGCATGGTTGGTTAATAGAAGTTGAACGACAACGGATTATTGATCTAGTTGGTGTTGAACATGCGGCGGAATTGGATATTCATTTTTTGAAAGAAAATGGAGTCGTCTTACCCAAAGGAAATGAAACATACGCTTATCAGGATGATGGACGTTTGGGCGCTTTTAGTGGCCCTTACCTCAAGCCTTTCGGTGGAAGTAATAATTGGGCAATAGCGCCACATCGTTCGGAATCTGGCGCTGCGATAGTCTGCAATGATCCACATTTGCCACTATTACTACCCTGTCTTTGGTATGAAAATCACCTAATTACCCCAGAATTACAAGTAACTGGGGTGTCGTCACCGGGTTTGCCTGCTATTCTTGTCGGGCATAATCAACATATTTCATGGGGAATGACGTTGGCTTTTTCGGATATCCAAGATACCTTTATTGAAGAATTCACGGATGATAGCTGTACGCATTACCGCTACAAAGGAGAAATTCATGAGTCAAGTATTTCCTTAGAAGAAATTAAAGTAAAAGGCTGGAAGAAACCTCATATTGAACGTGTGATTCGCACACATCATGGTCCTGTAGTCTCGGATATATTGGATTATACTCATAAAAAACTAACACTCCAGTCCAAAGCACTACAAAAGAATAAAACGGCACTGGGGTTTTATGAACTAAATTGGGCAAAAAACTGGAATGAATTTCTTGATGCAGTAAAAAAAATAGCTGCTCCCTCCTTGAATATTGCTTATGGTGATGTTAAGGGGAATATTGGTTATTGGATGACAGGGGAAATCCCGCTTCGAACTCAAGAAACAGGTGGACTTCCTCGTGATGGAGTGTCAGGGAAGCAAGAATGGGAAGGAAATTTGCCTTTTGAAGAGATGCCACATAGCCTGAATCCTTCTCGTGGTATCCTTTTTACTTGTAATAACAAGGTGGTGAATGATGATTATCCGCATTATTTGGGTAATTATTGGATGAATGGTTATCGAGCGGCTGTTTTGGACAAGCTCTTTGACGAAAAAGAGCGTTTTGGTAAGGATGATTTTGCTAAGATGCATACTCATTTTTATTGTATTCCTGGAAAAGAAATGGCTGGCCGATATGCTTATATTTCTAGTAAAAATCCAAAGGTCCAAGCAACAATAGATCGTTTTAAGAAGTGGGATGGAAACTTAACCGCAGATAGTGTTGGGGGCTGTATTTTTCATGTCATCCGACAGCAAATGATCGATTTCGTGATAGGTAGGCGATTGGACGAAAAAATGACGAATCGTTTTCGTGGAGAAGCTGTCGTGGATATGGCTTTCCCTGTTTTAGAGTATTTTGGGCATGACATCACAGCTATATTTCGCATTTTGGATAATCCCGAAAGTTGGTGGAATCAAGAAGCGGGAGGTACGAAAACGATATTGCTACAATCCGCTGAGTTAGCAACAGAATGGTTAACCAACAAACTTGGTGCTGATATGAGCCAGTGGCAATGGGGCAAACTCCATACGCTGACGTTTACGCATCCTTTTGGGCAAAAACAGCCCTTTGATAAAATCCTGAATATCGGTCCCTACCCTGTTGGAGGTGATGGCGACACTGTTTGTCAAGTTTCTTTTCCTCCCAACAAACCTTTTGACGGAGAGGGTTTATTGATTAGTGCCTCTTTCCGCCAAATTGTAGATATGGGAGATTTCTCAAAATCTTGGAGCTTACTTCCTCCAGGGCAATCCGGCAATCCTAGGAGTCCACACTACAATGACCAAGTAGATTCGTGGTTGAATGGGGCT
>JAHDHB010000580.1:0-2123 GCA_020631545.1 Saprospiraceae bacterium
AAGAAGATATAAGCATAACGTGACTTGCTAGACGCAAAAGACTTATGAGGAGGTCTGCGACCTTGTATAAGACACATAAGCTAAACTCTTGGTTCTGGCTTCGCCAGTTTAGGAATTGCTCTCATCGCGATTTTCTGCTGTCTCTAATTTTCTGATGGAAAAGGTAGATTATTTTGCCCAAAAGCTTACTTCATAGCTCTTAAGCTCTTCACCGCATTTGATAGGTGCTTGGCTTCGACATGAGCTAAGACGTAACGGTCTGGTCGAATGATGACGCAATTCTTTTTATTCTTTCCAAACCATTTCCCTAGTTTATCGGTACTATCTTTTAGTAAAGTAAGTTCCTTGGTTTGTTCTCCACTAAATTGGTCGGAAATTTTGATAAATGTACATCCTAGTCCATTTAAAAACTCCTTGTCTTCCGTAGAAAGAAAGTCAAGCGGGTTTTGCTTCCATGAAAGGATGGAAAAATCCTGTTTTAAAAAAGCATCTAATCTATCTTCTTCTCCTTTTGCCGTACATACATTGGCTTGCATCATTAATTGGCCTACCCTATTTCCAAAGCTTTTAAAAAATAAACCACCTTTCAAGGCAATGGGTTTCAGGCGGAATTTACGCCATTTTTCAGGTACTATATAACCGATGGTATGTAGAAAAAAGGAAAATTTAGAGATGAACAAAAAGCCCACCAACATAGTCAAAAGAATATAGGTACGAGCATGTTTAAAACGTTCATTTTGATAAGATTTCAACCAAGATTGAGGAACTTTACCACGAAGAACAGCATCCAATTTCCAAGAAAGATTGAAGACATCACGCATACCTGCACACATTCCTTGTCCAATGTAGGGAGGCATTTGGTGAGCCGCATCTCCAGCGAGAAAAACACGCTTTACCCTCCACCGTTTTGCTATTTTGGTATAAAATCGGTAAACTGCCGCGTGCAAAATCTTTACTTGAGCGGGAGGAATTACTTTTTCCAAAAACTTTCTTGTTGTCTCTTCTTCCTCTAGCTCTTCTTTATTGCTTGCATTATACAAGGAAAACTCCCAACGACGGTGGCTCCCTCTTCCATTCAAAAAGACAAATGGAGGATGATTGGAAAAGTCCTTACACGTTTTTTGAATCCATTCGGGTAAAGGATAAGGTTTCTCCAACTCAGTGTCTACCTTTAAGTTAGCGCTTTTAAAACCAAAGGATTGCAGGCCTATGCCTAGATAATCGCGTACAAAACTTTTTGCACCATCACAGGCTAACAGGTACTTCCCTTGTATTTTTTTGGTTTCTCCTTGGTTAATCTCTACGGTAGTCGTCACGCAATCCTCTGTTTGATCAATCGCTATGGCTTTATGACCTAGTAAGAAGTTGACTTGGGGGAAACGTTTAAGCCCTTGCCTCAAAACTTCTTCTAATTCGGAGGAAAAAAAGAGGTAGCTTCCTTCAAAACCAGAAACCCCATCCATACTTGTTTCCAATAACACTTTTCCTTTCCGATTAATGAATTGCATTCCCGAAACGGGCTTACTAATCTTCAAGATGGGCTCTAGTAACCCCACGGCTTGAAAGATTCTAACAATTTCATCATCAATATGGATAGCTCTAGGAATGGAATATTCTATCGTCGTTTTGTCCAATAGGAGTACACGCTGGCCTCGTTGCCCAAGCAAGTTCGCAGCCATAAGTCCAACAGGACCAGCGCCAATAATAATGATATCCCAAATTTTATCCACCTGATTTAAAAGTTCGTGAGGAATAAACCTCCTGTAACACACTGTAATTCAATATCTCTACTTGAAATTTCGCTTAACATACGAGCACACATAAGACTCAGGACGGCTACGCCATTAGCTGATTAGTACAAAAAAATAGCCACAAAGAACTCAAAGGCAGTTGCGTAAACAACGTAATTATTGCCACATAGACACATAGTTTTTTTGACGACATTGGCCTATATGGGCACATAGGTTATATTAGAGGTCTTACGACCTTTCACATAGGCTCTCACAGCGATTAATACTTGTTATAAAAACGCTACAACAACCTGAATATCAAACTATCTGCTTGTAATTTCGTATTTATAAAATAGCAGATTGAAAGGCGTAGTAATAACTATTATGACGACA
>JAHDHB010000580.1:2223-4003 GCA_020631545.1 Saprospiraceae bacterium
TATATGGGCACATAGGTTATATTAGAGGTCTTACGACCTTTCACATAGGCTCTCACAGCGATTAATACTTGTTATAAAAACGCTACAACAACCTGAATATCAAACTATCTGCTTGTAATTTTGTGTTTATAACATAGCAAATAAGAAGCTTGTAGAAAGCATCTAATCGGCTAAGGCTAATAAAGCTTAACGGGTAACGTTTTCAAGGTTCTGAAGCTAAAGTTATCAATATTCCAATCTTCAAAGTCAGAAATTAACTCCATTTTCGGAAAGTTCTCGACTAAGGCTTTGAAGGCTACGGGTGCTTGAAGCCTAGAAAGAGAGGCGCCGAAACAGTGGTGTCGCCCCGCTCCCATCCCTAAGTGAGGATTGGGATTTCGACCGATGTCTAATTTATTTGGGTTTTTAAAGACTTTTTCATCTCTATTCGCAGAAGCGACGACAGGTGCCACGCCTTCCCCTTTCCGTATCAAAACGCCATTTACTCGAACATCTCTAGCCGCTACACGGGTAGGAGCTTGAGCAGGAGAAGTATACCGAAGCAATTCCTCAATACAAGGCTTCATCAAGTCTGGATTTTTGTGCAAGCGCTCGTATTGATCTCTATTTTTAAGTAGGGCAAGCATACCTCCTGCTATCAAGGATTCGGTTGTACCAAAGCCACCACTTAAAAGCATAACGCATTGTGCAACAAGTTCATCTTCTGACAATTTCTGCCCTTTATCTCTTGCCATGACTAATAGCGAAATGAGATCGTCTTTGGGATCTTTTCTTCTTTCATTAATCCGATCCACGAGGTACTGAGACATGTTGACCAAGGCATCACGACCGTCGGCTAAAGCTTGGACATCACGAGTACGACCAACGACAACAGCTATTTTGCGCACCCAAGCTTCGACCATGTCAAGATCTTCCTTTTCTACGCCAAACATATCCATAAAAATCCAAGCAGGTAAGGGCAAACAATAGGATTCTGAAAGATCGACTTCTTTTTTCCCTTTCATCCGATTGATGAGGATGTCAACAACTTCATAAACTTTGGGCATTCGCCTAGAAATAGAAGCTGGGGTAAAGGATTTGGCGACTAGATTCCGAAGCCTCATATGCTCTGGATCATCTTTTAAGACCATCCATTTTGACATAATATCATAGAAAGGCTCCATTTCGTCCCGAAATTCGTCAACCAAACTAAAGGTTTCCGTACTCTGAGAAGAGAAGGTTTTATGATCGGTAAGTACCCACTTAACAGTCTCATAATCAAATATGAGCCAATGTTTCAACTCTTCATTCCAACAGACTGGAACATGGTTGCGCAGCAGTTCATATTTGGGATAAGGGTTATATAGGAATTTTTCGAGATTTTTCCGACTGGGCCTTACTTTATTATACCTAGAAAGGCGGCCAAGAACAGTTTTATACATAGTGATTATTGTTTAGGACAATTTTTTAGAACGTAGTCTACTACTAAATAAAGTTGCCGATTTACCGCTTGGGTTCGGCAAACAAAGGATTAAAAAGGTTTTTTTTTGAAATACGATGTAAGATATAAGCCTTTGGGCGTCAACTTCTACGTTTTTGGTGCAGAAAATGAAATGCTGTTTTGCGATTTTTTAACCCTAGAAGGCTCATAAGAAGAAATAAGCATAACGTGACTTACTAAACACAAAAGACTTAAAAGGTCTGCGACCTTAATTTAAGACACATAAGCTAAACACTTTTTTCTTGGTTCTAGACAGTTTAAGCTTGTTATTTTTCCGTTATACTGCGTTGCTCATCGGTC
>JAHDHB010000581.1 GCA_020631545.1 Saprospiraceae bacterium
GGAGCTATCGGGTGTGTGAATTTCATCAATCAGATAAATTTCTCCGTTGGCTTTACCAAATTCGTACTTCGTATCAACTAGAATAAGATCACGTTCTTTGGCCATTTCTGTGCCTCTTTGAAACAATGCTCTTGTATATTTTTCTAATTGCAAGTACTCTTTTTCTGAAATGATTCCTTGCGCTAGAATTTCTTCTCTAGAAATATCTTCATCATGCCCTTCCATCGCTTTGGTTGTAGGCGTGATAATAGGCTCAGGAAAACGATCATTTTCTTTCATCCCTTCGGGTAAGGCTACACCACAAAGAACACGCTTCCCTGATTTATAGGTTCTCCAAGCATGTCCAGTCAAGTAACCTCGAATGACCATTTCAATTGGATAAGGTTCACATCGAACGCCTATCGTTGCACTAGGATCAGCTACATCAAGCACCCAATTTGGTACAATATCTTTTGTAGCGTCCAAGAAATGAGCTGCTATTTGATTAAGTACTTGACCTTTGTAAGGAATTGGCCTAGGCAAAACGTGATCAAAAGCAGAAATTCGGTCTGTGGCAAGCAAGACTAAATATTTGTTGTCTATGTTATAGACATCACGTACTTTTCCTTTGTAAAATCCTTTTTGATTGGGGAAGGAAAAATGGGTTGCTGAAATGGCATTATTTTCGACCATCATGTTATGAACCATTCTATTAGGTGAGAAATTAAAATTCACTGCAAAGGTAAAAAAATTGTAATTAAGTAGGTAGGAAAATGAAGTACGAATAAGAGATTGGGATCAAGAGTGGCTTAATCTTTTTTTAGGCAGCTTATCCCGCTATCCGTTTGTAGCTGGCGCGCTGTAGCTCCATTCAGCATGGAGGTACAGGCATCTTCCTAAACGTCAGCTACCTGTACCACCTGCTTCATAGTAGCTACAGCGCCCCATCTACCACTACTATCGGGGCTGCAATGCCTTGCTAAACAAACAGTAACACAGTACTTAGGAGCAAAAAAAACCAGCCAACTCCTCTAAAGATTAATCGAACTCAGGTTAATAAAATAAATAGAAGGCTTACGAACTCCTAGACATAGGAAGCATAAACCAAAAGAGGCTACTCCACTAGGAGTAACCTCTTTATTTATTTTAATCATCATCTTTCAAGAAATGCATCTTGATGTAGGGGAAAGATGAGTTTATTTTAGTTTTACAAATTTCTTAGGAGCAGAAAACCAATCGTCTCCTACAACCTGAAGGAAGTAAGTGCCTGACACTAAGCCTTTGGTATCATACGTCAATAAATTAGGCCCAGTAGTGAGATTGATTTCATAATCATCCACTTTTTTCCCTAAAACATCTGTTACAACCATACGAGTATTCTCTGCATTAATATCAGCAACTAGTTTGATGTTTAGTTCGTGATTTATTTCCGTTGCAGGAACTGGGAATAGTTCTGAAATACCAACAAGACTGGTGTAGCAATTAGATTTGATTGTTAAGACATCAGAGTATGTTGTGGAGCCATCAATATCGACTTGAGCCAATCTATAATAGTTCGCTCTTCCAATATTTTCATCGACGAAATTATAGTATTGTTCTTGGTCTGTAGAACCTTCTCCAAAACCTTGGATTTCCTTGCTTATAGGACGAAAATCAAGACCGTCAAAACTTCTTTCTACTAAGAAATAGGCATTATTCGTTTCAGAAACCGTTTTCCAACGTAAATCTATATGGCAGTTATTGTTTTCTTCTCCTGCAAACTCCACAAGTTCAACAGGGAGGAAAACATCTGGACAAGGAGGCCCTAGACAGATATCAAAATTTCCATAAGAATTCTCATCTGCTTCCATTAGTACCCCCCCCACGATCTCACCTATAAAAGTAGGAGGAAAATTAGCGGGGTTGTGATCATGCCACTTAAATTCAGGACAAATAGTCCCGTCAAGAATTTCGAATTTCAGGCAACCTATCGGTGTCCATTCATCAAACTTCAAGCGAAATCCAGTACCACCTGCTAAAACCACATTATAAGAAACGACCGAATCAATAGTTCCTGTAAGAGTATGATCATTAAATAAGCTTATGCCTCCAGTATGATCCGTTTGAATACCTGCAAGAATCTGTTGATCTATTTGAACGCTTCTAGCATCTTCTGGTTCTAGAATATCATAAACCCGTACAGCTTGCTTATTAAAAGAAAATCGATAATTTTGGTCAGAGAGATTAAAGGTCGAAGCCGCATCCATTGCTTTTGTTTCAATGACTACAGTGTAGTAACCATCTGTACAGTTGGTATCTTTCATGACAAACCGCGTGTCATAGATGCCATCTTGAGCAAATGACGAGACCCCAAAAAACAACAATGCCGCCGCTAGTAGTGAGTTAGTAAAAATTTTCATGACTCTGCTTGTTTAGTTAAGTAGTAAAGTAAAACCCGATAGATTGTTTTTTTTTGACAATTAAAAGATAGTGGCGATCAATACAAATTTAATAAAATGGTTTCTAATTCTTCTAAAAATTCGAAAAAAAAACTAGAAGTTAAGCAATCCTTTTATAACCAAATCTGTGACAAGTAAAAAACATGCTAGTAAAATCTCGATGCTTATTACTCTATTATAGAATAGGGAATCTATTCCTTTTTATTTCATCATCCGTGACAAAAAACAAACTATTTCATCATAAGTACTTCTTAATAGTAGTCGTTCTATCACCATTATTGGTTGCATGAAATTGAAATATTTTCTACCTCCTTTTGCAACAAAACCACAAGAACAACCTAACTGACAAGCAATTAAAGACACCAATAAACAATTACATAAAAAAAACAAACATTCCTCTTTTTCTTATTGACAATAAAAAAAATATCACCGAACGGAACAAAAAAAATTATCCCATATGATTTTATTTACCAAAACAAGGTGATAGCACAAGTTTTGAAAATGCAAAACTCATAGTACACAGAATGTGACATTGTAAAATCTACAAGTATAAATAATAGTTAGCCTAAGCCCCTAACGCATTCACCAGATGAAGATGTCTTTTCCTAGCTTTATTTGAAGTAGACAGCCATAATACACCAAGCGCAAAGCTTTCGCAATTCAATTGCATTTTATGGATGGCCACTACGATGGTATTCAAACAAAAAGCCGCGTGCCAAATCAATGACACGCGGCTCGTAGCGTTTATCTATAAAATCCTAAGAAGTAACTATTTCGTTACCCTGTTAGTGATACCGTTATTGGTACTCCAAAGAATCTTATCTGCACCGTTAACATCCGAGTTCATGTTGTAATCACCGCTTAAGTAGCTATCAAAAGCACCGTTTTGAGCACTCCAAAGAATGTTGTCAAAACCGTTGATATCATAGCTAGGGAAATCGGCAATTTGATCACTGTCTCCAGCATACATAACGAATGTACCCGGAACGATCTCTTTCTGACCGAAACTAGCAGTAGTTATGTAAGAGTCTTGGATACGGAAATCCCAGAACAAGATGTCGTTAGAGATGTCAATAGGATTAGGCGTCATAACGGCCATATGGTTTCTATGGTCGATTTGCGCAAAAATCATATTACCAGGAACATCTCCTTGTCGTAAGATACAAGGCTCAAGGAAACGGATAGTACCATCCTTGAATAACAAGGCAGCAGCCGTTTTAATCGTTGTCATCTGATTAAGTACAGGATTACCAGTTCTTAAGCGAACAAGAACCCAGTCTACTACATCTGGATGATAAACAGCATAGTCTGGATCTCCCATTGGGTCAGTACTACCAGGCGCATAGAACCAAGGAGCATCATCAAAGGTACCTTCCAGTCCGTTATAGAACCAAGGATCAGCATTGTAAGGTTGTCCATTAGGTGTAACAGTAACACCCATCAAGTCAATGTTGAATTTCTTCTGCCCAGGAAGTACCCCTCTATAAAGAATACTATCAGCACCTGGCGTAACAGAAAGGTTCAACTTGTTATCCATTTCACCTGGTCCAGTTTCGAAGCAACCTTCAAGGAAAACAGCTA
>JAHDHB010000582.1 GCA_020631545.1 Saprospiraceae bacterium
AGCGCTTGAAAGATTTATGTGCATCCGCTAAAGGTAGGAATGGCGCTTTTCGCCATCTGGTTTTACTTGATGAAAAGGAGAAGATGATTGGAATGTCCGTTGTTCGGCACGATTTAGACGCTCCCAAACGGGCCAATCAATTTATGACAGGCTTATTGGCTCCTTATCGTGGGAAAGGTTTGGCAAAATGGATGAAAGCGTACATGTACGATCTTCTTTTTAAGCAATACGAAAGCTTAGAAGCTATCCGAACGGATTGTTTTGCAGAGAATTTACCGATTTTAGGGTTGAATAAGCGTTTTGGTTTTGAAGAAATTACGCGGCAGACCGAAATGGTTTTTGATAGGTAAAAGCCTAGGAGTTTTGCTGGCTACACCGCAAAATAGTGGGAGGTTGAGGGGGGAGATTTCAGGGTATTCAACTTCCTTTTAGGGCAACCACAAGAATTGCCTCTACTCGGGGATTAGATTTTTAGTTTTCAAGGAGTTTCCTTCTAGAGATTATCACTTCATTCTTAGGTTTTTAGGAAACTATCTTAACCCTGAAACTCGTAGGGGGCATCCCTTGTGGTAGTCCTATGAATACCTGTTCTTATTTATCGTGAGATGTCTCAGGAGTTAGATCGCACAAGCGGATCGCATTTTCTCAAAAAATAACAAAAAACCTGACGGCAGAGCCGTAGTTAAGAGTTATCCGCGATAGGAGATATCGTTAGTTGTAAATTTTTGTTTGTCAGTATTTCAACTTCCTTTTAAAGTGAAAACTTTGCACAAAAGACAAACTTTCGGCGTTGTGTACAAGGGAATGGCTTCACCTGCTAATTACCTAGTATCTTTCCTAGTCCCAAACCGAATACTTTAGAACTGATACCCTTAGTTAGATTTGCTACAAATTTGATTTGCTTGTATTTGCGTCGAAATTGAGGGATAAGATCGAGCGCTTCTTTAGCATAAGGCTTTTGTGTCATACGCACAGCTAAAGCCGTTTTTTGAAGAGGGCCAAGGCTTTGTTGCCAATTCCCCACATCTTCTAGTATTTTATCGATAGATTGCTTGTTCTCTTTGGTGTATTTAGCTACATATTCTCCACCTTTTTTCGGATTCACGATTTTCAGTCCTTGGCTCATCATACTCGTAAAACTGCCCATCATGATGTCCATTTTTTTCTCTGGTTCCATCGACCTATCATTAGCTATTCTGGAAAGCAGGTCTTGATGTTCTTTCAATTGGTTAAGCTGTCGCTTTGCACAACTGCTGAAAACAAAAGGGATCGTTAGTAATAAGATTAAGTGGGAAAGGTAGCGCATTGTTCTATTTTTTAGTTGAAAGCTGACATGTAAAAGTATCATTTTTTTGACGAGGGGATAGGGATTTGTCACGATTGTTTTTGGAAAATGATGATGATGTGTGTGTGAAATCTATTTGAATACCCTCTAGTAAAAAAATAAGGTCAGTTGATTTACACATCTTCCGACAAGATGAAATCTGGTAAGCCTAACGTGATTTCCTAGACGCAAAAAGTATTTAGCTTATATGCCTTAAAAAGTCGCAGAACTCCTTGTAAGCCCCTGGTGTTTAGGGTGTCACGTTGTGCTTATAGCTTCTTAGATGTCTTGTATGGTAAAAAAATCGCCAAAACGACAAATCCATATTTCATTTTCTGCACCAAAAACACAGAAATCGAACTCCTAATAGATCCGTACACTAGGATTAACAAAAGTCAAAAGCCATTAATCTCCCACCACAATTCGAATATACCGTCGATGTGTCTCTGCCAAAATACTACAAATATAGACGCCATTGGCTAAATTATCAACGGGAATTACGCCACTTTTGTACATCTCTGTTTGATACATCAATTTGCCGTTAATGTCATGAATAGAAATCATTAAGTTCTCCTCCAGATAGCTCTCTACTTGTAATTCCTCTCCATTTTTCACAGGATTCGGGTAGAGAAGGATAGGCTCAGGAGTCGTCCAGAAAGTGATGGGTACGATAGAAGAATAGCTAATTTGGCCATCGGTATCAACAATCATCAGGCGGTAATAGGAGGTACCTGGAAAAGGGACTTTGTCCAACTCCGTATAAGTATTTACAGTATTCCCGCCTAGGGCACTTACTTGGGCTATATCTTGAAAAGCTTCCGAATCTTTGCTGCGTTGTACAATGAAAAAACTCGTATTGACTTCCTCTGTTGTAGACCAACGCAAGCGTACATCCGCTTCATTTTCAATGGTGGCATTGAAAGACAATAATTCAAGCGGTAAGGAAGTGCCGCCTTCATTGGTAATGACAAATTGGCTAAAATCAGTGATGCTATTACTAGTAGAAAAGGTGACATTTCCATCTGCTCCTGCGATGGCAGCATCCCCATTATCTATAGAAGAAGACCAAGTAGCACCATCGGCATTCGAAGCTCGTTTGTATAATTTGAAGGTACTAGGAGCCGCGGCATCTATGGCTGTTACTTCCCCTACCTTTTGGAAATCAATACTGTTCAGTTCCGTAAAACCAGTATTTGTGCCATAATTATTAACCACCCAATAACTGCGACTAATTGGCGCCACCCCTGGTTTTTGATCAGGAGAAAGATTAATTCTAGTTATCACTAAATCGCCATCAGGATAAGTACCTGGAGCGAAGTTGAGGGTTGCCCCTGTTCCTAGGAATGGATAGCTTCCGCTAGTATTGATGGCTAGTGTAGAGACCTCTCCACCGCCAATAGGACAAGTAGACGCAGAGCGTAATGCACCACCGTACAAACGAAGATGTCGAGTGCCTATTCGATCTAGAATATCACCCGAAGGTCGATTAAATTGATAGTAAGCGATTAGATTTGGTGTTGTAATTTCAGCCGTCAAGTGGCGTTGTTCTCGCATTTCTGTTGGCGTCAAAGCGACATCCCATACTTTTACTTCATCAATAATCCCTTCAAAAGCCCAATTCCCTAGGGCATCTGCTCCGATACTAAGCGCTCTTTCAGGATAGATGTCTCCTAGGCTAGTCATACTTGCTGTAGCTCGTAACCAACCATTTACATACAAGTTAGCATTGCCGTCACGGTCGAAAGTAGCTGCTACATAGTGCCAATTTCCATCATTATAAGTGAAGCTGCCCGTATTTAAGTCTATTCTATTGTTTCCATCGCCTACATTGACCGCGATTTTCCCTGCTTGTAAAGCAAAGACCCAACCTTTGTAATATCCACTGTTCCAATCCTTGTCAGTAACTATGGCAACATCGCCAGCCGTGGACGTTGTTTTCATCCAAAAGGCAATGGAAAAGTCTTGATTAGTACCAAAATCAAAAGATTGACCATCTATAGAAGAAGCTTTATTTCCATTGACACCACCAAAAGAAGCCACTAAACCAGGAATGGTATCCACTTCACACGCCGAATTTACGGTAATTAAGTCCGTTATAGTTTGACTATCTGTGCCGTGCGCATCGGTGACCGTCAAGGAAACGGAGTAGGTGCCTGAATTGGGATAAACTACCTTCGGATTTTCATCTGTAGAAGTCGCGGGAATGCCACCCGTAAAAGTCCAATTCCAAGTACGGCTAGTATTCGAAACGTAGGATAAGTCTTTGAAATAGAAGGTGTCTCTAGCACAATCAGCAAATAACTTATCGACAGAGATTTTGGCTACTGGAGCCGCATTTTCGAATAAATCAGATTGATAAGCACCACTGTACGTTCCTACCCTGATTTTCTGCTCGGTGTAGTAGGGATACAAGTAGCCTGCCCTAGTCAAAATGGGCAAACCATCGTTATACAATTGCCAATCAGGAAGGCTGTTGTTTTTGTAATAAACGGCATTATTTGTACCAACATAAAGCCCTCCATCACTGCCTTGGTGGTAAACAATATCGTAGATGTTTTGATCTTCAATCGTAGGCCCAGTCAGGTTATTCCAAGTACTTCCACCATCGGTTGTTTGGAATACTTTATAGCCATTGTGCCATGAAGAAACAATCGCAAACCAGA
>JAHDHB010000583.1:0-207 GCA_020631545.1 Saprospiraceae bacterium
GGAGCGATGAAAAATTGCTCAAGAAAGTTAGCTCGAACTGTGCGAGAAGAGGAAAGCGCATTTTCATAGGCCAGTTCACCAAAATGCTCTGCTACACTTCGAATGTATTGCACCATCAGAAAGACCGTCAGGTAAGGAATAATCCAGAAGAGTAAATAGTATTTCCATAGTCCAAGGAAGGTTAATGCAGCTAGCAAAACAAGGTAG
>JAHDHB010000583.1:217-3122 GCA_020631545.1 Saprospiraceae bacterium
TGCCTTTTTTCACAGCAAAATGCTTGCCTAAATAAAGCTTGACTATCTTTTTTTTACCCACTGGTTTTTACTTTGCTAAATCTTTTCATAACGATAAGTGCAACGGAAATGCCTTTGTAGAGAAAAAGATAGGATAAGACCGTTTGTAAGAAGGCCACTTTGGTCTTGGGAAATTCGTAGTCTTCGAAATCCATTTTAAGCACCCAATCAGGATCTTCATCCGTATTTAAATGTTGGTGATGCTCTAGGTGCGTATGCCGGTATTTTTCCACAGGGAGATAGATGTGGTAACTTATCAAACAATTTGTGACGATATCTGACCACTTCCTATTTTTTAAAAAACGAAAATGAGCAGCATCATGCACTAAAATAGCCAAGGCGTGTATTCGCGCTCCAATAATAAACACGCCAAGCGGATAAAGCCACCAAATAGCATAGGAACTACTAAAATAAAGGGGTATTACTATAATAATCAGCCAATTATAGACGGTAGCGAGTAGAAATAAATGGGGTTTGGTTTTGAATAGAGCTTTAAACTTTTCAGTATCTATATTTGCGATTAGCTCTTTGGTGAAGATAGTATTCATTTGTGCAAAGTTTATTCTGCCCTTTCGGATAATAAAAATCTATAGAGGGTAGAGAGAAGAAAAACCACTATAAACGCTATTTACTCTCTCTACCCTTTACTTGTTTACTCAAACCATAGCGTAAAACGCAGTTAACTTCTGATACCATTCCTTCACAAATGGCTCCTTTACTAAGCTGAAATGATCTGCTTTCGTTCCTATTTGAAGAACAGATTCATAGTAAGGATACCAGATTTGGTGTTGACTTGCATCTGAACCAAGAGGAGCTTGCGCTGTAATCAGAATAGCAGTTTGGGCGATTTTGCCTTTCAATTGATACGAAATGCCCATAGTTGTCTGATAGAGCGTGTAAAGACGTGTGAACAATATTTCGTCAAGTACAGCCCCCTGCTGAGTTAGGAAGTTGTAAATCAGTGTTCCCCGTTGCGGTTTAGGCCGTTTCACCAGTTTTTGAGCCACAGTTACCATGGTTTCTACTGGAATGGGAAGTTGCAATTGCTCACAAAGTACTTGGAGAAAAATACTCATCTTTTCCTTGACTTTCATCTTAGGAAGGGAAACGTAGCTATCCAGTAGCAAGACCTGTTCTACCTCAATCCCTCTGTTTTCTAGCTGGTGGAGCATTTCATGAACGACCGTACCGCCAAAGCTATGTGCTACCAATCTTATCTTTTTAGGCGCAAGACTTTGCATCACTTCGACATTGTGAGCCGCTAAAGCTTCTAGATCTTCCAAGGGCTTGTCACCTTCTAGAACACCTTTCATTTGAATGCCATAAACTGCGGAAGTATCTGCTGTCAATTGTTCCGCTAATTCATAGTAAGGATCAACGATTCCAGGCATACCAGGAATGATAAAGGTGATGCTATCTTCGTCCCGTTCTTCTGGTGCTTGATAGAATTCCACCAAGTAAGGATTTCCTGTTACTCGTTTATTGCTAGAAATCAATTGCGCTAAGTCAGCAAGATTGTTAGTTGTAATGATATCTTTTAGCTCAATGCTAGAAGTTCTGAACTGCTGTTTTAGCTGTTGTACCAATAGAATAGCCAATAAAGAATGGCCACCTAGCTCAAAGAAGTTGTCATATCTGCCTACATTTTCAATTTTTAGCACCTTCTGCCATATCTCTGCTAGTTGTTGTTCCGTTCTAGTTTTTGGTGCTACAACTTTCTGATTGCTAATTAGCTTGACATCTTTAACTAATAAAATCTTCCTATCCACCTTTCCATTGGCCGTCAGTGGAATTTCATCAATCGCTTGGATAAATGCAGGAATCATGTAATTAGGAAGACTTTCCGACAGGTAATTTCTAAGCTTCGCAATATCAAGCTCTTCTGCGGGGTTACTTGGTACGCAGAATGCCAACAAAAATTTATCATTAGCATGTTCTTTCACCACGACTACGGAAGATTGGATGCTGGTATGACTATTCAATAAGGCCTCAATTTCTCCTAGTTCAATCCTGAAACCACGGATTTTAACTTGGTGGTCTTTTCTCCCTAGGAATTCAATATTACCATCTGGTAACCAACGCGCTAAATCTCCTGTTTTATAGAGCCGTTCCCCTTCTTGGAAAGGATGTGGGATAAACTTTTCAGCGGTTAACGCTGGACGATTTAGGTAACCTCTCGCCAATCCGACACCGGCAACGCAAAGTTCTCCTACTGCTCCTATCGGCATTAAATTCAAGGCATCATCAAGGATAAAGGTTTGACAATTATCAATCGGCTTTCCGACGGGTCCATTCTGGTAATCAACATCTTTAAAATAACTTGGAGACAAATGGAACATGGTGGTATTCACCGTCGCTTCACTTGGGCCATAGGCATTGATAAGCTTAGGCATGGAATCCGATAGCTGTAACCATTTATGAACAATTTGGATATTTAAGGCTTCCCCTCCAACGGCAACGAGGCGAAGCGTTTTAGGGATTTTATACTTAAATGCCTGTACATCTAGTGTAATTTGTGTCCATAATACGGTGGGCAAATTCAGTACGCTTAAATTCATGCGTTTGCAGGTAGCAAGAAACTCTTCTGTCGAACTAATCATATCGTCAGTTCTCAGGCAAAGTCTAGCCCCACTAATCAGGCAGGGGAAAATTTCTTCTACCGACATATCGAAAGCGATAGAGGCAAATTGAAGTACACTATCTTTACTACTTAGCGTATAGTAATCCTTCATATGCGTGGATAAATTCACCAAGGAATGATGTTCTATCATGACACCTTTCGACCTTCCTGTGGAGCCTGAGGTATAAATCACATAAGCTAAGTTATTGGTAGAGGATTTGCGTTGCAATACTCCTTTTTGCCTTA
>JAHDHB010000583.1:3132-3981 GCA_020631545.1 Saprospiraceae bacterium
AATCATGCTGTTATTCTCCCAATTCTCCGCCAAGGAAATTAATTGAATGTCGTTTGCACTTGCCTCAACTTGAAGCAGGGCTTGAAGACGTTTCTGCGTAATCAATAATTTGGGCGCATTTGTCTCATTTCCTTTCACAAGGCTATCCTTGAGCATAAAGGCAATTCTTTTCTTAGGATAGGAAGGATCGATGGGAACATAAGCGCCTCCAGCTCTGAGTATTCCGAGTATGGCTACCACCATTTCTATAGAGCGTTCCATACAAATGCCGACTAAAGTATCTGCTTTTACACCTTGATTTTGCAGGTAAATGGCCATTTGTCTACTACGTTGTTCCAATTCTTGGTAAGTAATCGCTTCCTCTTTGAATTGCAGGGCGATGTTGTTGGGTGTCTTAGTAGCTTGATCCTCAAAAAGTTCGTGGATGCATTTATTTTGTGGGAAATCAAATGCCGTATTGTTGAAATCAGATAGCAGCTGCTTTATTTCCAGCTTCGGTAGAAAATTAATATCGCTTATCTTAGTCTGTGGCTGGATAACTGCTGTTGCTAGGATGTTTTTTAGATATCCCAAATGACGATCTACCGTTTCTGATAAAAACAGGTTCTTTCGATAGCGCAATTGTAAGCTCAATTTGTCGCGTACATCAATGATTTCCAAGGTGTATTCCGTAGGAATTCTAGTTTGAAGGCTGCTCAACAATTCGATTTTATGCATGGTGCCATCTTCCAGAACATTATCGAAAATGTTTTGATAGATGTAAGAAACAGGGAATAGATCATTGACTTTTCCGTTTTTCAGATTGACCTCTGCTAATAATTTCGGATAAGGATAGTTAGGACGATCCAT
>JAHDHB010000584.1 GCA_020631545.1 Saprospiraceae bacterium
CTCTAAAACTTTGCTAAAAAAACAAACAAATGAAAATTACTAAATTGTTCTTTTAATAGAAACCTCTAGCGTTGCATACAGCTTTTTCTTCAGATTAGTCATCTTCAATAAATCTGAGAGAACATATTTTTTTAGTAAAACATATATGTTCTTGTTTTGGATAGTGTTGAGTTTTTTTGCCCTAAAAGCAAGGAAGTGAAATCCAAAAAACGAATTCATCTCTGGCTTCTTATCTACTTATAGGAATGACTTGACTATCTGGATAACACAATTCATCATATCATGAAGAAAGGACACCCTCAACTCCCCGTATTACGTACAGAACGCTTAAAACTACGTGCATTTACCGATGAAGATGTAAACAATATTTTTCGCACTTATGCTGAATCCAGTGTGACGAAATACTATGATTTAGAAACTCTTGCAGAGGAAAAAGATGCTATTCCAATCACCAAAGTATTTAAAGAAAGATTTGAAAGAGGGATCGGCATTCGCTGGGCCATTGAGCTAAAAAGCACAGGGGAATACATTGGGGATTGTGGTTTTAATCCTTGGGATGCTTTTGCGGCAGGAGTTTAACGTTGAATAGATATTTTATACCTAAGTCTGGTGTAGCTTCTATCCTTGCAGCTTAGTGAGTTTTTCCAAGTACCTGTTTTATGGGAAGGGAATCTTCCACTTTCTACAATCTCACAAAATTGGAAGGTTGTTGGGTTGCCGCACTCATTTAGAGAACAATTCCTCCAAAGTCACCACTTGATCAACCTCATTCAATTTATGCTTATTTTCTACCACGCCTGTCGTAGTAATGAGCGTTGTGAAAATGTGTTTTTTCGTTTTGGTGTGGTAACGGAAAACTTGTTTTTTTGTTTGAATGTTGTCCACATCCTTTTTGGTAACGATGTAATCTTCTACGCTGAATTTAATTTCACAAAGATTGATAGATTGGTCGTTACGGTCAATCAAAAGGTCTATTTGTGTTCCTGGCAAGTTGTCTTTTGGGCGAGCGATGAAGGACGAAATCGAAGAAGTAATGCCTGAAATCCCTAATGCTTTGCGGATTTGGTCGATATGTACTAGGCAGATGTTGTCGAAAGTATAGCCAGTCCATGTTTTCCAAAGCGGCAAGTCGCTTAACTGGGTAAAGTCCAATTGGGCATTTTTGCCTAGAGGTTCTAAAAAGGTAAGGTAGAACAAGGAATAAGCATCCGTCAATCGGTAAAGACTTTCCTTTGTTTTTTTGCCGTAGCCGCCGTAAATCGTGATAAATCCCGAAGTTTCGAGTTCGAATAAAATATCGGTAAGTTTGCCGCTATTCGTTATTTTGGTCGCTTTTATGATTTCTGTTCGGCTTAGCCCCTTACGTTTTGTTGCCAATGCTCTGATAATTGTGATGTGTTTTTTATAGCCGCTAAATAAAGAAGCAAACAGACGATCAAATTCATTACGCAAATACCCCGTAGGTGCGAAGCAAATATTTTGGATGTTTTGAATGGCAGAAAGTCCTGCCTTGACTTGATCCAAATACATTGGAATACCGCCTATCGCCATGTATAATTGTAGAATTTGATAGCGGTTCAGCTTGATATTTCTTGCCTGATAATACGCTTCTGTTTCTGCTAACGTAAATGGGTAAAGATAGAGTAAGCGAGTGACTCGGTTGTGTAATCCTCCCCTGTCATTAATGACTTTTTTTATCATCCAAGAAGCTGCCGAACCACAAATTACGACCACGATATTTTGTTTGGCGGCCCAACTATTCCAAAAATAACTTAGTCCTGTCAGGAAGCCCGATTTTCGAGTAGCCAACCACGGCAATTCGTCTAAGAATACGACCATTTTTGTTTTTTTGTTCAAACTTTCCAGCGCTAAGGTCAAATGGTTAAAAGCCTTTAGCCATGATTTTGGAATTCCATTCAATTGATAATCGGGGAAGTATTTCCCGATTCGTAATGAAAAATTTTCGAGTTGTTCCCGCTTATTACCATATTGAAGTCCTGTAATTTCAAAATCCATAAGCTGGCTGTACATCTGGCTCACCAAATAAGTTTTGCCAACTCGTCGCCTGCCCACCAAGGCAATCATTTCGGGTTTATCGGAAGTTAAGGCCTCTTTTAATGCCTGTTTTTGGGGCGTTCTGCCAATGACGATATTTTTCATGATGATATCCTGATTAGTCGTTCAGAAAACACAGATTAAGCATATTAACGGATTGATAAAGTGCTTAATCTATGCAAATATAGGCAGATTAAGCACTTTATCCAAATGATAATCTGCTTAATCAATAACTATGAAAACTCTTTTGACATTGGTGGATAGATTAGAGGAGGAGAAACCTCTTTTAATGATTATCTGGTGGGAATAGCGTTTGACAAGGAGGAACGGAATGGGAAGTGTTTTGAGTTGAAGTTACTCATTCTTACGTGAAAGGAAACATTATCAATCGAATGGGATAAATGGTTGTCTATTAAAATTAAGGTGGACTTGACTTTAACGCTGGAATGAAGCTAGCATCAGGACTGGCAAGGAAGGCAACGGCAGCAGCGATTTCGTGAGGCGTGCCATATCTTCCTAGCGGATTGAGCGATTTGTGATAGGTTGCAAAGTCATTTTCAGGAATGCCGGAGTTTCGCCTTTCTATTAAGCTAAAAAAATGCAAGCCTTCTTCCATGAGCTTCAAAGCGGTGGAAGAAGGCAGCATAAAAAGAATAATTTTTAACTAAAAAACAAATTTACAAGAAACAAGGACACCACATAGAGTATGACTCCGCATTATTGTTAATGACTCCTGTCAGTTTATGACCTTTTGACTTATCGCATTCCGGATACTCATAACCGACATAATCATAGGATTCTCCTCTTTGATCACGTTCTGTATGCAACCATACCTTACAGCCATTTCTAATCCTTATAGAAGAGATACGATTCTTCACTCTGTCTGTAAAATTTCCGCTTTTAGTTACACCATCTTCTTTTATTGAACTTTTACGGCCTCCGTAATTACTACTGGTATATACCAAAAGGCTATACTGGGAATTTCGAAGATCGTCATCATCTGGATCGTCACTTAGTTCTACTACTACTTCTGTTGGCTCATTCTGTTCAAGTATTTCCATTTCATTGTTCATCGGCTCAATATTTTGCTTGTCGCAACTTAAAAAGCCAATCAACACAATAGAAAAGAAAAAATAAATTTGTGTCACCTTCATAACTAATTGGTCTTGTTGGTTAAAAAATAATAAACTGTATAATTGGGGTAATTGCTTATAGAAAAGATTGATGCAGCGGAGGACGAATTCTCTATCCTTGTTCATTAAGATGAGGTATAGCAGCCCTAGTCGATTCGTATACACCTCTAACGTTGAGATTGAAGTTGGTTTCATAAATATCGACGCCACTTTCGGCTAAGGTACCTATTGAGAATACACCAGCATTGTTTACCAAAATATCAATACCTGAACCCCATTGTTTGACAACCTGTTCGACTAGTTGATGAGGAGCGGCAGGGTCGGCACCATTAGCCTGAATAGCAAGGGCTTATCCGCCATTGGCTTTGATTTCTTCAACGACTTTTTTGGCGCTTTCTTTACTGCTGTTATAAGAAATAGCGACTTTTGGCGCCTCACTTAGCTAATAATTTGGCCGTAGCGGCGCCAATACCTCTAGAACCACCTGTCACGATGGCGATTTTGTTGGATAAAACTGACATCTTTAAATAATATTAAGGGTTCTTTTAAATGATTTTACTTTTAAACAAGCATCGTAAGATAAAGTTTTTGCTGAATTAATTTTAAGGAAGTGAATTATATTTATTTCAAGGAATAATTTTCTATTTTTTCAATGTGAGTGAGGAGCGCTGTTCCAAAGATTTATTGACCTCCCACTACTTTCACAAGATATCTACGAACCTAATTCATTTATTGTGTAGCATTAATAGGCGGTTTAATATTTTGCTTTTTGCAATTAGAAAA
>JAHDHB010000585.1 GCA_020631545.1 Saprospiraceae bacterium
TTGTTTTTGTAAAGTTGCTTGTGCTGCTTCGATTTTTTCAGCGGGTGTATCGTAGAGTACGACGAAGTGCAACAATCCGCCGCCATCTGCTTGGTTGATGGAGGTCGAAGAACCCTCTTCCACTGGTTTTTCCATCATATACCGCAAGTAAGAGAAAAGTGGGAGAGAATCTTGATAGGCTAAACGTGCTTGTGAAGGCATGTAGACGTATCGGGTAGAATCAGCATGTGTAGGAAAACACCATAATCCTTCTACCTGCATCCCTCTGTCCATCAGTACTTGCTGTGCGATTAGTTGGTGGCCAAGTAAGCCGAAAAAAGTGAGTATTAATAGGATTTTTAGTTTCATAGTTAGGCCTTCTGTAGCCCCCGAATTTATTCAGGGGATTTGGAGTCATAAATTATATCCAACCTTTCGTGTCCCCCGAATGAATTCGGGGGCTACAGAAAAGGGCGCTAGGGGTTGAAACCCCTAGCTATAGAACCTCGAAAGCTTCGCTTTCTTTTTCGAACGGGAAATCGATTACTAGTTTAGAACAGAGGGGTGTACCCCATATTCTTTAAGAATGGTCGATGTTTTTACTAGAGAAGGCGATAGCCTTCGAGGTTCTATAGCAATGGGTTTCAACCCATTGGTTGTTGTGTTACATGCTTCCATTTTGTTGTTTTTTAAACACGAGATTACAAGTAGAGGCTTTGAATTACAGGTCGTTATAAAGGTTTTTTTAGGCCGTTTTTCCGATTAATGAAGGTAGACGTTGCTTACGCTCAATTCTCGCTAAAACGGTAACTCGTAATTCGTCATTCCTAATTCTTAACTAATGGCGTAGCCGTCTTGTGCTCTGTGGTGACGCGATGCATCACGCTCCCTCCGGTTATTTTTCAGGAGGAACAACAAACAAGTAGGTATCTTTCAAAACTTTAGGATCTTCGGGCGTTTTTCCTTCTCTTGAGTACCAAGTAATTTGGTAGGCGATGGGCTCTTCTTTGTCGTGGTAAAGCGTGATTTTATTCGTGTTTTCGGCATCAGAAGCGCGTAGTGTCAAGGATTGCTGGGGTAAAGCTTCACCGTTGAGGATAACGAAAAAGCGGATGGAAGCGGAGATGAAATCGGAATCTTTAAAGAAGGAACGCTCGGCATCGACTTCTATAATTTTCTTCTCAAAGGGCGGAGTAAGTGCTATAATAGGCTGGTCGGAGGGCAGCCATTCTTCTTCATTCTCGGGTACAGAGATACTAGCATTGCCTCCCTTTAGACTCCAATTTATTTTGTATTCGTACTTGGACCACATTTCGACATCCGTTTCTCCTAGCCTAGGATAAGCCACTGATTTAAAGTCTGTTCCTGCCTCTAAGTCTTCTTTGTTGATGATAAGGTCTTTGGTTACATTATCATGGGCTTCATCTTCGTAGGTTTTGCGGAAGCTGACGGATACGAAATTCAAAATATCTTTGAAGGATTCGGCGAAAGTTCCATCTACTTGAAAATGAACGTCTCTAGATTGAAAATCAGGGTCATCTAAGTTCACAATTCGGAAGTATTGGTGATCATCTTCGCCTAGGGTGTTGTATAAACCACTCAAGTTTCCAGAAGCAAAAAAGGGTACTTTGATGGTTGTAGCCTTGCTAAGGTTCAAGTAAAATTTATTGACCCGTACATCTTCTCTTTTTTTCATGACAAATTGGTTGTCAGAGACATATTTAGGATTGTCGTGGCCTCCGAAGACCTTGTGAATCCATCCTCTTTTTTGTCTTCCTTTGATTTGTCCTGATTCGACGGCTGTTTCTCTAGGAGGAATTTGTGCCCAGCCTGTTTTAGCATCAAACATTAATTGGACAACCTTATCCGTTACGAGGTCTAAAATTCCTTCCATGTCCTTGTTGTCGATGCCCAATCCTGCGGAACGATCAAAGACCTCCACTTTCATTAATTGTTCTTGAACCAGTTCGTCAGAGATGTCGCGAAGTTGTTGTTTTGTAAAACCTTGCTGATTGTTATAGACCATACTAAAATGCTCATATACGGTTGAAACGTCAGCCGTTATTACAGCATTATATCCCTTAACGGCTGCTTCGTAGTAGCCTTCGATAGCGACGGAAATATCGGAAGTTGGACTTTGCATGGATTCCCAAAGCAGGGTAGCGCCGTTTTGATTAAGTTTTGCTGCGATGGCCGCCCGAGAACCCGGTAGGAGAGGAGCGTGGCCAGAAGTAACGACAGATTGCGTGAAACCGCTTCCTTCATTTAAGATGGAAGATACGAGCTTGAAGCCTGCCATGCCATCGGGGCCGTCTGCTATGGCTTGCTGCATGGGCACAGGGCCTGCGATTTTGCCGCTAGCCACTTTTTTCTTGAGTTCTTTTTCTGCTTTTTCTAGTATTTCAGGAGGCAAGGTAAACTCAACAAGGGCGTGGAATAGGCCTCCATTATCTTCTTCTTTTCCTCCTACATACTTCATACAAAGGAATTCAAAATGCTCTCCTTTGGTCGCTAAACGAGGGTATTGAGGCAAATAATAAAAGGTATTTTCGTCCTCATTGTCTTGCAGGAGTTGAAGCGTAATATCGCCTTCGATTTCGTTTTTGATGATAACTTGTAGACGGCCTTCGTCATACTTTACGACGGCGAATGCAGAAGAGGCCAATAAACACAAGCATAAAATGCTAAGCGTTTTCTTCGCTACCGCTTTAAAAGACGGATTGATAAAGGATAAAAGCGGTCCGACGATTCGACAAAGGACTTTCCACTTCGTTGAATAAAAAAGATGACTGTGAATTGTCCTACGATTTAGGGATCGCAAGTGACTACCTTGGTATTTCATGGTTTTATGTTGATTTAGAATGAGGTTGTAAGGATATGTATTATAGTGTATTTGTAATGCAGTGAAAAACTGTATCTTTTTGTTGCATCAAAAACAGCATTTTGTGACGTCAAAAGCAAATACTATACATACTCTAATATTCAAGTTAACTGTTTTTGGGGGAATTTCGAAGAGAAAATTGGCGAATTTCGACATTTTTTTTTACTGAAATGCTTGTCAATACAGCGTTGTAGCTGATTTTTGTCTCTAGATGCATTTTTACTCAATTAGTTGTGAAATTTTTAAAAATACAGGAGCAATATTGCCTTTTTCATTCTGCTAACTGAGCAATCAATAGTTGAAGTGTCGTTATTTCGCTATTGTCTTCACTTATTACATTCCTGAATTTCCGTTTTCGTTACATTTGAGGCGTATTTTTTTAGGATTTTTCTAACATTTTTTTTCTGAAAATTGAGGAATAGCAATGGTTTCAGCGGAATATGCTGACAAATAAAATCTTGTGTTTTGATTTATTTTGCAATTGTTCTGTTTTTTGTGTGTTTTTTTGTGAAATTACCAGCTTTTCCTTTTTGGAATTACTGCTAAAATGAAAAAAAATAGCCAAGGGGGGTTACAATTCAAGAACAAGGTGGATATGCACATGTAAACCGAAGGCAGCGTAATTCGCCTTTATTTCTAAACCATATCCTTACTCAACTAAAAAGATTGACTTATCATGAATAATTTTATTCAACGTTGTTTCACTGTTCTATTCCTTGTTTTTTCTTCCCTTATACTAAATGCACAAAACATTGACTGGCAGATACGACCTGGAGGTGCGGACTGTGATCGCCTTCAACGTACGCTACTTTTGCCGGATGGCGGTTTTTTGCTAGGCGGATGGTCTTATTCCGATATTTCTGGAGATAAAACAGCGAATGCAAAGGGAGAGGAGGATTTTTGGATTCTGCGCTTGGATGCTAATAAAAATGTATTGTGGGACAAAACTATTGGAGGGAGCGATCATGATGCCCTTTCTGATATGCAATTAACCTCAGATGGTGGATTTGTTGCAGTAGGGCATTCAAAATCAAATATTTCTGGAGATAAACTAACCAATACCTTTGGCGATTATGATTATTGGGTACTCAAATTTGATGCTAATGGA
>JAHDHB010000029.1 GCA_020631545.1 Saprospiraceae bacterium
CTTCTCTTGCGGACACCCGATAGCTTCCTATTGCTTTTGTCAAACCGAGAATTGCTGATTTTTTTGTTCATCTATACTTGATTCTATTTTCATACCAACAACACTTTATCAACAACTAAGTAAATGTTTCTTACCATACTAAACAAACTTCTTATTTTCTCTAGTCTTTTAAGCTTTCTCGCTTGTAGTGACTTGAATACGACACAAGAACAACAACTTGGGGTTCAAGCTATAACACCACCCCAATCGGCTAAAGTCGCAAAACAGATTCATCCAATTGATAGTACCAAAAACAACAAATATCCTTGGAAAAAAGACATTGATTATCATAATACCTTAATCAATCGTATTCCTACGCCAGCGGGTTTCACTAGGACGCAAGTCTCTGTAAATTCTTTTGGAGACTGGCTTCGACATTTGCCACTTAAACCCAAGGGTAGCAAGGTGTTGGTCTACTATGGAGAAGAAAAACACCGTCAAGATGTTCATGCAGCGGTCGTGGATATTGATACAGGAACCAAGGATTTACAGCAATGCGCGGATGCTGTGATGCGTGTAAAAGCAGAATATCATTATTCCAAAAAGGAGTAAGATCAGATTCACTTCAACTTTACCAGTGGTCACAAAGTCGCTTTTGATGATTGGCGACAAGGGAAAAAGCCTCGCATCCAAGGAAATAAAGTGGGTTTCTCTGCAAAAACAGGTCAAGTGGACAATTCCTACCGCAATTTTAAGCGCTACATGATTTCTATTTTTTCCTACGCAGGCACAGCTTCACTATCCAAGGAGTTGAAACCTGTCCAAGTGGAAGATATGCAGATTGGCGATGTGTTTATTCGGGGTGGTTTTCCTGGCCATGCGGTGATAGTGGTGGATATGGCAGAAAATGTACAGACAGGCGAAAAATTATTTATGCTAGCGCAAAGTTACATGCCGGCACAGGATTTCCATATCCTTGTGAATCCAACAGATACAGGCTTGAGTCCTTGGTACAATACCAACATCGGAGAAGAATTAATTACTCCAGAATGGCGCTTTTATAAAGGGGAATTGATGCGATTTTAGAGAAAATATGATGTATGAAGTATAAAAAGAGAACATCTCAGTATAAACGCACATCATAAATCACTCTTCCTCATCTTTCCCAAAACCATAAGGGCAATGCTTACAACCATTTTCGCAGCAAAAGCCCCTATCCTTTAGGAATTTAGCGGTAAAGACGTAAAGTCCTTGTTCATTAATATAGTAATCTTCTCCTTCTACTAAGCTCATGTCTTCCCTTAAATTTTACCGGTATAATTTTGTGGCGTTACTTGTTTCAATTCAGCTTTGATGGCTGGGGAAACGGCTAAGGCATCAATGAAATTGTGGATGTCTCCTTGCGTGACTTTGGCTTTTCCTCTGGTCAAAGCTTTGAGCGCTTCGTAAGGTTGGTCGTAGCCTTCTCTACGTAAGATGTTTTGAATCGCTTCTGCGACGACCATCCAACTATTATCCAAATCGAGGCTGATACGCTCATCATTTAACACTAATTTACCCAAGCCTTTTTCTATTGATTTTAAAGCGATTAAAGTATGACCTAAGGGAACACCGATATTTCTTAAGACTGTACTGTCGGTCAAATCTCTTTGCAAGCGCGAAACGGGTAATTTGGTTCCTAGATGAATAAAAATGGCATTGGCTATGCCTAAATTGCCTTCTGCATTTTCAAAATCTATCGGATTTACTTTATGCGGCATGGCAGAAGACCCCACTTCTCCTGCTACAACTTTCTGCTTGAAGTAATCCATTGAGATATAGGTCCACACATCTCGCGCCAAGTCAATTAAAATATTGTTTATCCTTGACATTGCATGGAAAAGCGAAGCGATGTTATCGTAATTTTCGATCTGTGTTGTATATTGAGTACGATGTAGTCCTAGTTTCTCATTCACAAAATTATTGGCAAATGCCGTCCAATCTATATCGGGATAAGTGACGACGTGCGCGTTGAAGTTTCCTGTTGCACCACCAAATTTTGCACTAGAGGGAATGGCATTTAATTGAGTAGCTTGATGCTTGATACGCTCTAGAAACACTCGAATTTCCTTCCCTAGTAAAGTAGGTGATGCGGGTTGTCCATGTGTTCTTGCTAGCATCGGTACTTCTTTCCACTCCTCTGCTAATTCTTCCAAATTATTGACAATTCCTAGTAAGGTCGGTAAATAAACATCCACTATTGCTTCCTTGAGAGACAAGGGAATAGCGGTGTTATTAATATCTTGTGAAGTCAAGGCAAAATGGATAAACTCCTTGTATTTCCCCCATCCATGTTCTTCGAATTTTTCCTTGAGAAAATACTCCACTGCTTTCACATCATGGTTCGTCGTTTTTTCGATGTTTTTAATCGTCTCTGCGTCAGCTTCTGAGAAATTTGCAACAATCGAACGTAGTACGGAGAATTCATCAGCAGGAAAACCCTCCAATTGGGGTAAAGGTATTTCGCACAAAGCAATAAAGTACTCGACCTCCACATAAACGCGGTATTTAATCAGTGCATATTCCGACATATAGGCGGCTAAAGACTTGGTTTTATTACGATAACGCCCATCTATCGGAGAATTGGCGGTTAGTGCTGTCAACTTCATAAGACTTTCGATTTTTCGTACAGGTATATTTGCCGCAAAAATAGGGGAATTAAATGGAGAATGGAGAATGGAGAATGGAGAATTTTTGAACTTATTGATTTTTCTTCTTGTATTCGCTAATCTTAAGTACTTGAAGGAATAAAATAAATTACTAGGAACTTTATATCTGTGCCTTTCTAGTTTATGGTGAAGTATACATCATTTTCATCTATAGCCCTACCGAATCTCCTATTTTCCCAGCACTTCCCACTCAAAATGTTCCACATTCCTTGCTTTCCTATTAAACTCTATACCCACAAGATAGATATTGCGTCCTAGAGACTCGTATTTTTCATGGTATCCCTTGGCCTTGATTTGGGCTAAAGCGGTTCCTGTGCGTTGAGCTACGACTTTGAATTCAAAGATATAGATTTTATCTTCCAGTTTTAACGTTAAGTCTACGCGTGATTGGTTACTCGTATCCTCGGCGATGATTTCAAAACCTAGACTGGCAAAGTAGGCGTAGATAACGCTAGCATAATACCCTTCGTAATCGGCAATCTTGTTATTCGTGAAGTTGTGGTAAGGAATCGAAGCAAAAAGGCTCTTAAGAACGCCTTCCAAAACATCCAAATCGCCCTTTTCTATAATATCAAATAGCCTATCCTGAAAACGCAATTTTTCTGCGCTTTGGGTCGTCAATGCATCAATAAACAAGTCATTAAGGGAATGTTGTATCTCTAAATTGGGCAAACCTAATCGATACATAATTCGATTCCTCTTGGTAAATTTCTCCTTGATAGTCAGATAACCAGCCTGCCACAAAAGCACCTCCAATTCTATCCTATCCACATCAAAGCTATCAAGGATGGCTTTGGTCGTTTCATAGTTTTCAACATTGGGGATCGCATAAGATTTACTAGTCACCAAATCCATTAAAAATCGAGGATTGCCCGTACTCCACCAATAGTTTTGGAATTCAAACTTGTTAGACAGAAACAAGAGAATATCAAAAGGGTTGTAGACCTTTTCTCCAAAGTAATTGTATCCATTATACCACTTCCGAACCTTTTCCATATCTATTCCCTCAAAATAGCTTCCAAATACCTCCTCTAAATCCTTATGGGTATAGCCACAAATATTTCCAAAATCAGGATTCAGCGATATATCATTAAGATTATTCAAACCACTAAAGAGGCTCACCTTGGAAAATTTACTTACGCCTGTAATAAATGCCAATCTTATATAGGTATCATTATCCTTAATCACCGCATAGAAATCTCTCAGTTCATCTCTCATCAACCGAGCTTTTTCCTTGTTAGTGATATTATCTAAAATGGGCTTGTCATATTCATCAATTAAGATAACCACCTTCTTGCCTGTTTTCTTATAGACGGAATGAATCAGTTTTGCAAATCTTTCATGAGGATGCAAGTCCCCTGATAGATGAATTCCTTGCTTTTCTTCAGATGTTTCTAAAACGAGATGCATTTTCCGATGAAGGGCTTCCACGCTTCTTCCACCTCCTGCACCAAAACTAATATGTACGACAGGATTCGTTTGGCTAAAATCCCACTTGCCATCAATGTACAAGCCCCTAAAAAGTGTTTCATTCCCTTCAAAAATTTCCTGCAAAGTACTCAGAAACAAACTTTTGCCAAATCGACGTGGTCGGGAGAGGAAGTAATATCTCCCTAGCTCAATTAGCTTGAGAGCGATCTCTGTCTTGTCCACATAGGCATAGCCTTCTTCTATGATCGTGCTAAGCGTTTGTATTCCGATGGGTAATTTTTTCATAATGATTGACTCCTGTTTTAGAGCAATGAGTTTGATTTTTATTGTGGTAAAGATATAAAAAATGGTATTGATATACAAGGGAAAAGGAAGCAGCTTGAGTCGAACTCCAATCTAAAAATACTCTTTTCGTTCAGTTATCAACTATCTTGCTCTGTTAAGAATGACACCTCCAACATTCTCAATTCTCCATCCTCCATTCTAAATCACTTCCCCCTGTCGGCTTTTGCCCTCGGTTTGTCGTTTTTTTTTGAATGATGATGCAGTTCTAAATAATTTGAGGGTACCAAAAGTGCAAGAACATTCGTACTTTTGTTTAAGTAAACAACAATAAAATCACAAACATAACATCAATATGGGTTACTTTCGCAATGACGAGGACAGACAGAAGAAGGCAGATAAAATTATTCGCAATCATATTGCTTGGTCAATGGGAGCGGGATTGATTCCGATTCCTATCGCTGATATATTCGCAGTGAGTGCTGTGCAGTTGGATATGGTCAAGCAGTTGGCTAATGCCTATGATATTGATTTTGAAGAAACACAAGGTAAGGCTTTGATTACCTCTTTGGTCGGAACGAGTATTGCTCGTGTAATGGCCGGCACCGCAGCCAAATTAATTCCTGGATTCGGAACTATCGTGGGTGGTGCTGCGATGGTAACATTCTCAGGTGCTTCTACTTATGCTATTGGCGAAGTTTTTAGGGAACACTTTAATACTGGAGGCACTTTTCTAGATTTCGACACGGAGCGCTTGAAGAAGTATTATTCGGAAAAATTCGAAAAAGGCAAAGAGGTGGCGGAACAAATTAAACAGGAGGAAGAGGAAAAGAAAAGGAGGGAAGAGCAACAGCGTAAAGCTGACGAAATGGCCGCCGCTAGAGAAAAACAGATGCAAAAGGCGGAAGAAATGGCTAATACGAAAAATACAAAGACGGAAGCTCAAAGCTCCCTTGATGCTACCTTGACCAAGCTAAAGGAATTGGCAAAAATGCGTGATGCGGGAACCATCACCGAAGGAGATTTTCAGCAAATGAAAAAGAAATTAGTGGATAACTTTTAGCTGAAATAGGCTCCTCTTCTTATCTGTTGAACACCAAAGTCATTACGAACGTCGTTAACAGGTAACACCAGATGGCGAAGCCATAGTAACCACCATTATGACGACATCTCATTGCACTGATTTTAAACCACATAGATACATATTTTTTGACGACATTTGCGCAAAAGAAAAGGTTACATAGGGGACATAAGGAGGTCTTGCGACCTTTTCACATAGAACCTCACCGCGAAAAACTGCATGAGCCTATACTTGGTTAAGTTTTGTTTTTAAGTTGATTAGATTATTTTTTATTTAAAAACTTTGTGCAAAAAACAAACTTTCGGCGTTGTATGTACAAAGCAGCATATTTCAGCAATAAAAAACGCCCCGTTTTCATTATGAATCGGGACGTTTTTTTATTAAACACCTAATTATATTCTAAATGCAGTAAAACATGGTGGCAGAGCCACAATTAAAAGTTAGTATCATGAGCACCTACTAACTTTTACCTACTAACTCTTAACTAATTAAGCTTGTGCCATTGTTTCCCAACTTAGCAGATTTTTATGCCAGCTATCGCCAAGACGTACTGTCCATTTCTCTTGAAAGTCAGTTAAGTTATCAACAAGATTATTAAACACTTCTGTATCATCATTGATAACCCCTAAACGGTATAGTTCATCAAACTCTTCCTTATTAGCTGACTTTACTTCCCCATCTTTCATGTAAGCAAAATTCATACGGTCAAACATATCTACACCATAGGATTGCTCTAATTGCTGAATGAATTTAACCGACTTATCAATAGAACAACCACTAGCTTGCGCTAGCTTTTGATCAACCACAAAGACAATAAAACGATTGTGATAAATCTCTCCATACGCTTCTAACTGTTGGCTATGGCTAGTCCATTGTTGCGTAAATTGTTGTACAGAATGTCGAATATTTGCGACATCAATGTCTTTAAATGCAGTAGAGCTTTGATAAATCCATACTTTAGAATCTCCTGAGAAGTTATTTGATTTGGTTGTCATGTAACAAAAAATTGTGGATGGTTTGTTAAAATACAGTTGCTCTAGGATATAAAGTCCCTAACCCAATACAAGGGATACTTATTTAGTAAAGCAAATTAATTCAAAATAGTACTACAGGATCTAATTCCCTGTATCTGACTATATAGATACGAAGAAAACTTTTCCTAAACAAGGAGTACCAAGAATATTCGTGACAGCCTAAACAATAAAAGGAAACTCTCCCCTTCAACTCTATGTGAACTATTAATCTTTCACAACAGCTTCAGCAATCAGCTAACAAGCTACTTTTTAAACACAAAACCATAAGGTGTTTTATAATTCTTACATTCTAAACTAAAAATCCATTAAAAAGTTATTCTACCTACGTGACAGCAACTTAGTGTCCAATTAACACAAACTTAATCTAAAAAACTCACCTAACTTAATTTTCTAAAAACATTAAGGGGATAAAGGCAACAAAAAAAAACTTCTTTTTAAAGAAAAAGTTAAGCGAAAACAAGCGAATGTAAAAACAATTGATTAGAATTGTAGAACAAATAGGAAAGAGTAGAGCCACTTTTCCCTATATGATCATAACTACTTGATTCTTACAATCAATCACATAGTGGGTAAAAAGAAAGAAAATAAAAAAACACCTAGGAAAAAGGTAATGGTAGGCAAGTTGCCGCTATTACTTGATGACTTTTATAGCATCCTCTATGAACAACTACCTGTTGGCTTAGAGGATAAGGGGATACTACAAGTACAGGAGAGTTATCATTTTTTAGAAGACTATTGCAAGGACAAAATCATTTACGGCATCAATACTGGATTTGGGCCCATGGCTAAATACAAAATCAGTGAAAAAGATCAAGTAGCTCTCCAATACAATTTAATTCGTAGCCATTGTACAGGAAGTGGCCAAAAAATGGAGGCATCTCATGTACTTTCCATAATGGTTGCAAGGCTAAATAGCTTGATGCTGGGCAAATCTGGTATTCATGAAAATGTTGTAGCCTTACTAAAAGAGATGATCAATCATCAAATTTTGCCCCACATCTATGAGCATGGAGGTGTCGGAGCTAGCGGTGATCTCGTCCAGCTAGCGCACCTTTCATTAGCACTAATTGGTGAAGGGATGGTCGATTATAATCAAAAAAGCCACCCTACTAAAGAAGTATTTGACCTACTAGGACTAAAACCAATCGCTATACATTTTCGCGAAGGCCTTGCACTCGTTAACGGTACTTCCGCGATGACAGGAATTGGAATGATGAACCTCATTAAAAGTAATAATTTATTGCAATGGTCTCTTCTTGCCTCTATCGTACTCACAGAAATTGTAGAATCCTTTGACGATCATTTTTCTAAAGAACTAAATGACAGTAAACAGCATAAAAGCCAGCAAAAAATAGCTAAAGCCATGCGCAAAGTACTCCGCGCGAGTTCCTTGATTCGGCATCGCAATGCTCCGATTTACAAAGGTAAAAATCGAGATAAAATCTTGATGGAAAAAGTACAAGAAAACTACTCCATTAGCTGTGTTCCTCAAATACTTGGCCCCATACATCAAACCTTGGATAATGCCGAAAAAATAGTCGTTCAAGAGCTAAATTCTGCTAATGACAATCCCATTATTGACGCTAAGGCAGGTCGTATTTTCCATGGAGGGAATTTCCATGGGGATTTTGTTGCTTTAGAAATGGATAAAATAAAAATTGCTGTTACTAAACTTTCTATCCTAGCAGAACGGCAGTTGAATTACTTAATGAATGATAAACTAAACAATAAACTCCCGCCTTTTCTCAATCTAGGAAAACTAGGTTTTAATTATGGTTTACAAGGCGCACAGTTTACGGCCACGTCTACCGTTGCTGAGAATCAGATGCTTGCCAACCCCATGTACATCCACAGTATTCCTAACAATAACGAGAATCAAGATGTCGTCAGTATGGGAACCAATGCTGCTTTAATCACAAATCGTGTTATCAATAATGCCTACGAAGTCCTTGCAATCGAATGGTTAGCCCTATTACAAGCTATTGAGTACCTACGCATTGAGCATAAACTCTCCGAAGTTACTGGCCGTACATTCCGAAGTTTACGCCGCATAGCACCTAAATTTGTAGCAGATAAACCGAAATACGAAGCGATTCGAGCCATTAAAGAGCATCTGCTAGAACATAAGCTGGATTTGTTGTAGCGAATTGCTTTACGCTTCAACATTCCATACTTTTTAAATATTTTCCATATTCTTCGATCACACAATCTTTCTCACCTCTTCAACGGCCATATTATAGATAATAGCAATTTCCTCATCACTCATTCCCCTTGTACGCAACGATTTAATCGCATGTTGTTTTTCTTCTTCAACTCTCTGATTTTCTCCTTCAACTCTCTGATTTTCTCCTTCAATCCTACGCTTTTCTGCTTCAACTCTCTTGTTTTCCGCTTCAATCCTCCGCTTTTCTTCTACAATTTTCTGCTTGGCAAGTCGTTCTTGACGAGCTTGGTGTAAAGCTTTTAATTTTTCGACTCGCTCTAAATCCGCTTGATACTTAGCCTTCTCTGCCCGTTTTATAGCTTTGTCTACTAGTTTTTTAGCCTTGTTGATAGCAAGCTGGCTTTGAAGTTGACCGAGTTTTATGCCTTCCTCGATTTTTTCATCGAGCGTTAATTGATAAACATTGTAACGTTCCATACTTTTTAAATATTTTTCATATTCTTCGATCACACAATCTTTCTCACCTCTTCAACTGTCACATTATAGATAATAGCAATTTCCTCATCACTCATTCCCCTTGTACGCAACGATTTAATCGCATGTTGTTTTTCTTCTTCAACTCTCTGATTTTCTCCTTCAACTCTCTGATTTTCTCCTTCAATCCTACGCTTTTCTGCTTCAACTCTCTTGTTTTCCGCTTCAATCCTCCGCTTTTCTTCTACAATTTTCTGCTTGGCAAGTCGTTCTTGACGAGCTTGGTGTAAAGCTTTTAATTTTTCGACTCGCTCTAAATCCGCTTGATACTTAGCCTTCTCTGCCCGTTTTATAGCTTTGTCTACTAGTTTTTTAGCCTTGTTGATAGCAAGCTGGCTTTGAAGTTGACCGAGTTTTATGCCTTCCTCGATTTTTTCATCGAGCGTTAATTGATAAACATTGTAACGTTCCATACTTTTTAAATATTTTTCATATTCTTTTGAAGAGAGATTAGCGATTTCTGCAATCTCCAATACTTTTAGAAAAATAGGTTCTACGAAACCTTCGGGAGGTGCTTCAAGCCTAGAAAGATTTCGAAGTAAAAATAGCCATTTATCTAAAAGAGTTCTAACTTCATTTTTATTCTTCTTAAAGTTAGGGAGTTCTACGTAAAAATACACTAATTTATCAAAAAAAATGTATCCTTCTGGATCACGAAGATAGATTTCATGAACTACCCTTTTCTTTTGCCTTAACACTTCATCTTTAAATCGAAAATTCATTATGCATATCGTGAAGATGGGGGGTAAATCAAAATCCCAATCGCCTTTTTTTGCCTGTTGACGAATGGTGATAGCAGAATAGTATACAATGCGTTCTTTGATGAATTTATGCGAAGCATTTTGCATCTCTAAGGTATAATGTTCTCCTTCCTTGCCTATTCCATAAACATCAAAAATAGCTTTTCTATCTTCAGCAGTATCTCCTAAGCGCTCTGTAGAAGTGTAAGTTAAACTTTTGATTTTAAAATTAGTAGGCAAAAGCTGATTCATAAAATGAAGGAGTAAATCCTTGTTTTCTTCTGTCCCAAACAGTAGTTTAAAACCATAGTCAGTCAATGGATTGATATAACGATCATTAATCTTCATCAGAAAAAGGGTTTTGATAAAAAAATAAGTCTGTAAAACTTTTGTTTCGCAAAACCCTCTACTTATAAGTATCGAAAAAGCTAAAATTCCATAAAAGTTTTTACACTTTTTTTCGAATTTCATCAATTTTAACATTTTGTTAAGGAATTGGCTATAAAAACTCCTCATGGAATCAATTCAATTATTATTGCTAGTAAACCATCACAAGTAGACAAAACATTACCACTCTCCCCCAGTTATCAACATCAAAATGTGGAAAGATTTTAAATTCAAAAAAAATTCTCCATTCTTCCTTCTCCTTTCTCCATATTTAAACACTACCTTTGTATCCCGTAACAGAATCAATTGAGTATTCTTCCAATTGATTGCCATTCACCCTTTTTAACGTCTAACATGTCAAAATACGTCTTTGTTACGGGAGGTGTAACCTCATCTTTAGGAAAAGGCATTATTGCTGCTTCCTTGGCCAAACTCCTTCAGGCACGCGGCTATTCGGTAACCATACAGAAATTCGATCCCTACATCAATGTAGATCCAGGTACGCTTAATCCTTATGAGCATGGCGAATGCTATGTGACGGAGGATGGTGCAGAAACGGACCTGGATCTAGGACACTATGAGCGATTTCTTAATGTTCCCACCTCTCAAGCCAATAATGTAACGACTGGACGTATCTACCAAGCCGTTATTGATAAAGAACGAGCTGGGGATTATCTAGGAAAAACCGTTCAGGTCGTTCCCCATATTACAAATGAGATAAAACGACGAGTCTTTCTCCTTGGAAAGCAAGAAGATTACGACATCATCATTACCGAAATCGGTGGTACGGTTGGGGATATTGAATCCTTACCTTACGTAGAGGCCATCCGACAATTGCGCTGGGAATTAGGTTCGGAGAAATGCATCGTTATTCACCTAACGCTTGTCCCTTATCTCAAAGCAGCTAAAGAACTAAAAACCAAGCCTACGCAGCACTCAGTCAAAACGCTATTAAGCTCTGGTATTCAACCCGATATACTCGTCTGCCGTACAGAATTACCACTAACGTCTTCCATTCGTCAGAAGCTAGCTCATTTTTGTAATGTTGACTTGCATTCGGTGATAGAATCCATTGATGCAGATACCATTTACGATGTTCCTTTGTTGATGCGTAAGGAGAAATTGGATATTACGGTTTTAAACAAATTGAAACTGGATGCCACAAGGAAACCCGATCTTCGCCAATGGAAAGATTTCCTAGGTCGATTGAAGAATCCCGAAAACGATATTACGATAGGATTAATCGGCAAATACAACGAGCTTCAAGACGCCTACAAGTCTATCTACGAGTCTTTTATACACGCTGGCGCAATGAATGAATGTCGTGTTTTCGTGAAGCCCATTCACTCCGGCAAGATAACGGCAGATAATGTCACTAAGGAACTTGCTGATTTAGATGGCGTTCTAGTAGCGCCTGGTTTTGGCGAGCGCGGAATTGATGGAAAAATTGCTTCTATTCAATATGTTCGAGAAAATAACATTCCTTTCTTCGGCATTTGCCTAGGAATGCAGTGCGCAGTGGTTGAATTTGCCCAAAATATGTTGGATATAAATGCGGAATCAACTGAAGTAAATCCTACGACCCAACATCCTATCATTGATTTGATGGAAGAACAAAAGGCAATCACGGCCAAAGGAGGAACAATGCGGCTAGGAGCTTACCCCTGTAAGTTAGAGGCCAATACTTTAGCTCATAAAATTTATAATGCTACGGACATCAGTGAACGTCATCGACATCGTTATGAGTTTAATAATGAATACCTAGAACGCTTGGGGCAAGCAGGGATGAAAGCTACAGGAATCAATCCTGACACAGGACTAGTAGAAATCATAGAAATACCTGAGCATCCATACTTTATCGGCGTACAATTCCATCCAGAATTGAAGAGTACTGTCGAAAATCCGCATCCTTTATTTGTGCATTTTGTAAAAGCTGCGCTAAAATATCATAAGAAGAAAAGGTAGGTGCGGCACGGGAGATGAAGGACGAGGTTTACATTTCCACCTTTCTTGCACCTCTTTTCCTACCCCATTTAGTCCAATAAAACCAAGTACTCGTCTTTTATTTACGCATAGAACTTTAACGGCATCAAACAAATTCGTACATTTGCGCTTTAATTGTGATTGGAAAAGAAACGGAGGATGTTTTAAATCAATTCATTGAACACAATAAACAACGTCGAGCACTAAATCCAATCACCTCAATCGACTTTATTTAAACAAATGGACAGAAATACAGTAATAGGAATAACGCTCATCACTATCCTTTTTATGATTTTGATGCAGATAAATGCCCCCACTCCTGAACAAATGGAGCGTGAAGCATTTCTTAGAGATTCCATAGAACGGGTTAAAATCCAAGCAGATAGCCTAAGCAAACTAGGCAAAAGTGGGCAAACCAACACCTTAACACCTGAGACCTTGACGGAATTGGATGATTCGACCAAGTTGGTTCGTCTTCAAGGAAAATATGGTGCTTTTGCTCCAGCAGCATCAGGAGAAGACAAGGAAGTCTTTGTAGAAAATGATGTCATGCGCATCACCTTTACTACAAAAGGCGCCAAAATCAAGGAAGTTTGGCTTAAAGATTATAAAAAATCGCTTCCCGATCAGAAGGTAAATCCGAATTTGCCGGACTTAAAGTTGCTGGAAGATGAGAAGAATAAGTGGGAGTATATTTTACCTGTTCCATCTGCATTAGACAAGAAGATCTATACCAATGATTTATACTTTACGCCAGAAGTTAACGGCAAGACTATCAGCTTAAAGGCTAAGACTTTAAATGGTGGTTATTTTGAGCAAAAGTATACCTTACAAGATGGAAAATACTTGTTGGACTACGATCTAAACTTCGTTGGTTTAGAGGATATTATTTCTCGTAGTGAGCCCAATATTCAGTTGAATTGGGTCAACTATATGGATAAGTTGGAGAAATACGCGCCTTATGAAGCGAGTTATTCTTCCGTTTATTTTAAGGAAACTGATGACGATCCCGACTATTGTTCTTGCCGAGGAAATGACGAAATAAATGTTGAAAAGCCTGTAAAATGGGTATCTCATGCCCAGCAGTTTTTCAATTCTTCCTTGATAGCTGATAAGAGTTTTGCTAGTGCAGAATTAGCCACAGAAATGCTGGCTAATAATGATGAAGATTTGAAAAAAATCACTAGTAAAATGACCATTCCCCTAGCACATTCTTCCAATGAAACTTTTGGAATGCAGTGGTATTTGGGGCCAAACAAATACAAGGAACTCAAGAGCTACGGCATTGGTTTGCAAGAAATTATTCCTTTTGGCTGGAGTATTTTTGGATGGGTAAATCGACATGTTATTTTGCCAATGTTCGATTTCTTAGCAAAGTTCATTTCCAACTATGGTCTTGTAATTTTAGTCTTGACCGTTATTTTGAAGACTTTACTTTATCCTTTGCAATATAAGATGCTTTATTCACAAATGAAAATGCGTGTCTTAAAGCCTGAATTGGAAAAACTTAAGGATAAATTTGGAGAGGATAAACAGGGTTTACAGATGGAGCAAATGAAGCTTTATCGCGATACAGGCGCTAGTCCTTTTAGTGGTTGTTTACCGATATTCTTGCAAATGCCTGTTTGGATTGCCTTGTACCGTTTCTTCCCTGCTGCGATAGAATTTAGACAACAACCTTTCTTGTGGGCAGATGATCTTTCGACGTATGATTCCCTTATCAATTTGGGTTTCAACATCCCGATTATGGGTGTGAGTCACTTGAGTTTGTTCACTATCCTTTGGGTGATTTCGACTATCGCATATACTTACTATAATAGTAAGGATATGGATTTCTCGGCACAACCGATGATGAAATATGTTCAATACCTCATGCCGGTCATGTTCATTTTCATCTTCAACAACTATGCTTCTGGTTTGACGGCTTACTTGTTTATGAGTAGTTTGATTAACATCAGCCAAATCATTATTACCAAGAATATCATCATTGATGAGGCTAAAGTGAAGGCGGAAATTGATGCGTATCGTAAAAAGCCCAAGAAAAAAGGTGGTTTCCAAGAACGACTACAAGAAGTTATGAAGGAGCAGGCTGCGCAACGTGCGAAGCTGGATCAAGAACAGGCCAAGAAGCGAAAGAAAGGCAAGAAGAAGTAGTTTTTTAATGGGGAATCAAAATCATTTCCCCTAGTATCTACTTATGAATAAACTCGTTACACCTAAAGAATTTTAAACCACATAGTCACAGAGTGGACATAGTTTTGACGAAACGACGAGTAAGTCTACATAAGTGGTCTTACGACCTTAAATAGTTCACATAGGACGAAATGGATGAAATTTGAACTAGTTTTTTGCTACTTAGGTGCTATAAGCACTTTTTTGAGATTACTTTGTAAAGTACCTATTTCATGAATATGTACGACTCGCGATATAAGATGAATGAAAAGCTTAGGCCGTAATTTTTTATTTACTAGCAAATAAAAAATCATACATCTTACTTTGAGGTATAGCCTTTGCGGAATAGCCTCACACATTTATAGATAAAAACGTATTGCTCCTTATAGCAACCCAAACATAACTTTTTAAGGATCAGTAGTATAATATTTTTTAATTGAGAAGGGAGAATGGAAGATGGAGAATGACCAAAACAACGGTTTCTTCTTTATCCTCCATTCTCCATTCTCCATTCTAGATCAGTATTATGATAGACTACGCTCTGGTTATGTTGGATGGGTTGGCCTTGCACCAAGTAGGGAACAAGCATCACAAAGAAGAAAATTTTGTTTCTGGTGCTCTTTTGACGATTCGAGATGAGGAACTGGAAAATGAGTTGTTTGATTTTTTCTTGAAGCCTTTTGAGAAGGCCAACGAAGTTTATCAATTTCGCGATTTTTCCGAAGAAAGCAACGAAATCTACAGCTACGCCAAGGCGATCTTTGAAGACAGAAAGGCTGTACACGAGAATTCAGTCAAAATTTTACAGCATTTATATACCCAATCTGACCACCCCCATATCAAAGTTGGAGAGTTGTTTGTCGCTCGTTTTTCTGAGATTCTATTTGAAGATGAGCTCACAGAAGTTGTAGGGATTTTTAAGACAGAGCGCAAGGATTCTTTTTTCCAATTTCCTGCGGAAGGCAATATGCTTCACATCAACACTGAATTTGGCATAAACCCAGGAAAACTGGATAAAGCGTGCTTAATTTTCAATCTCGACGAGGAAGAAGGTTACCGCGTATTAACTTTAGACAAAAACAAGTATGATGCGGAATATTGGAAAGTAAATTTCTTAAACATCGACTACGCTGACGATCACAACTTCCAGACAAAGAATTATGTAGAGCTTTGCAAGGACTTCTCTGAGCAAATTATCGCTCCTAGTGAAGGTAAAAAAGAGCAGATTACCTTCCTTAATCAAACAGCGAATTACTTGACCAATAACGAAGATCTACACATCCAAGAGTTTGCTCAAACGCTTTTTGCGGAGGAAGATCCGCTACGTGATGAATTCGTCAATTTCCGTGAAGAATTCGAAACTCGACGGAAAGTAGAATTTCCTGAAGAAGGTTTTAAAATCTCCCAACCCGCCTTAAAATCGAATAAGCGTAAGCTCAAAAGTTCTATCAATCTAGACACCAATATTCAAATCAAGTTGGATTTTGACAATCCAGAATCTTCCAAGAAATTTATCGAAAAAGGGTTTGATGAAGAGCGAAATATGAGTTTCTATAAAGTTTATTTCAACAATGAAAGGGACTAGAAAATATGATGTAAGAAGTATGATGTATGATATTTCTCATAAATCATATTTCTTACATCTTACATCATAAATCGTACATGGCTTCTTCTTCTCTTAATTGGCGGGAAATACCTTTTGTTCGGATTTTATTGCCTTTCTTAGCGGGTGTTTTGCTAGCATTGCATATAGGATTGGTAGTGCCCTATACTTGGATTTCCCTGTGCTGTATCATAGGTATCTTACTGGTAGTCAACTTTATTCGTATAGACTACCAGTATCGTTGGGTATTTGGTTTTTTCCTCAATATTGCTCTTTTTCTTTTTGGGAATCAAATCACTTCTTCCTGTGATGTTCGGTACAAGGAGAATTTTGTTGGAAATCAAGTAATTGATAGTCAACAAATTCTAATTGGGCAAGTTTCTTCTCCTCCTACGATTGGGAATAAGGTTAAACTTCATCTTCGAGTCAAGGCCATCGGTACAGATTCTAGCAATCTACAAGCAGCTAGTGGCTACTTTCTTATTTATCTTCCTGAGGATAAAGCGAGTACAGCCCTTGCTTATGGTGATGAAATTGCTTTAAAAGCATGGTTATCTTCCGTTCCTCCTCCTTCCAATCCCGATGCCTTTGATTATCAAAACTATCTAGCGAAGCAAAATATCTTTCATCAAGCTTTTGTGAAGGAAGGGAATTGGGCTGCTACAGGAAAAAATACAGGAAATTCTTTACTAAAAAAGGTATATCATCTACGCACTCATCTTATCACTACCTTACGCGAGCATTTAGAAACGGAAAATGAATTTGCCGTAGGAGCCGCCTTGATTCTAGGCCATCGAAGTGAATTATCGGATGAAGTCACTAATGCCTATTCTGGAACGGGCGCTATGCATGTGCTTGCTGTTTCTGGCTTGCATGTGGGATTGGTTTTTCTCTTTCTCAATTTTCTTTTCGGCCTTTTCTTACCCAAGTCTCTGCAACGAATAATTCGCCCCATTCTTTTGCTCCTAGGCATTTGGCTATTTGCTTTATTAACAGGTGGTTCCGCTTCCGTTTTGCGTGCTGCTACGATGTTTAGTTTTCTGATTGTAGGACAAGCTACTCGACGGAAATCTAGTGTTTATAATACCTTGGCGAGTTCGGCTTTCCTCTTGCTCTGCCTAAATCCCTATTTGATTGCTAACGTTGGTTTTCAGCTTTCCTATGCCGCTTTATTCGGAATCGTTTATTTCCAACCCAAAATTTATAAGCTTTGGCTCATTGATAATTACTTAGGGGATAAGATTTGGGCGCTGACCACTGTTTCTATTGCTGCACAATTGACGACTTTTCCGATTAGTTTGTATTATTTTCACCAGTTCCCTACCCTATTTTGGCTTTCTGGTGTGGCCGTTGTACCTTTGGCAACTATTATTTTGCCGGTTGGTATTGCCTTATTAGCTTTGCAAAGTGTTCCTTTTCTTGGTTTTGTGCTGGGGAAAGCCATGTTTTGGTTGCTGTGGTTCATGAATTCTTATATTTTCCTATTGCAATCCCTGCCTGGCTCTTTGATAGAAGGTGTTTGGATTGGTTTTGGCGTTGTTTTGCTCTTGTATTTGGCCATTTTTTCTTTTTCTATCGCTTTCCAATTCAAGAAAATACGTTGGATTCATTTGGGCTTGATATGCTTAATTTTCGTGGCGATTCAGCATATTCGAAATAGTATTCAACGCCAAGAACAAGTGGAAATTACTTTTTATCAAGTGAATAAACATACGGCAGTCGATTTTATTACAGGAAATAAAACCATTTTTCTGGCTAGTGATTCCATTCCTGAAAAGTCCTTGTTTTATGCCGTAAAAAGTCATCGGGAAAGGCTTGGTTTAGAAAGTATTACTTGTATTTCTCCTAAGGATAGCTTGGAAGACAAGCATTTTTTCTCCAATGGTCGTTTTATTCAGTTTAGAGATAAGCGTATTTTATTGGTGAATGAACCTTTTACTGGACAAGGGAAAATAGCGGTGGATTATGTTTTGCTTTTTGGAAATCCTCGCATTGCGGTAGCGGATATTTTAAAGTATGTTGATTTTAAAATGCTTGTGCTGGATCCTTCGAATAGCTTTTATTCTAATCGACGATGGATGGAGGAATGTGGCGAACTTAGTGTGGAGTGCAGGAATTTGAGGGATGGGTCTTTATTAGTTGATTTAAAATGACTTATCGTTTTGGCGTTTTTTTTACCATATAAGGCAGATAAGGGGGTATAAGATTTTCATATAAGGTCAGTAATCATAATAGTGCTCTGGGGCATCGAAGGTATAGGTGATGGTGACTTCATGGTTAAAGCCTAAGTAACTGTGGTATTTGGAGAAGTGGAAGCTTAGGCCGTAGAGGAGTTTGGCGCGTTGAGCGATTTTTACACCTAGATCGAGCAGGGCGGTGTTCGAGGTATTGTAGCCTACACCTAGAATAATCATATCGTCTAGTGTTACTCTTGTATTGAGATCTACATTTATGGGGGAATGTGGTGCGTATTTTACCCATACTGTAGGTTCTATAAGGTATTGTTCATCTATACCCAAGTGGAATTTACCACCTCCTAGTGCATAAAAATGGGCAATTCGACGAATTTCAGAAAGCCCATCATCCCCTTCAAATTTCACATTCATGGAAATGGCTTGAGGGACGGAGATGCCGCCGAAATATTGCTTGGTATAATAGACAACACCGAATCCCGCATCGGGTAAAATTTTTGAAACATTGTTGGTGTAAATCGCCGCATCATTAGGATCATCCAATACTAATTCGCTGCCATTCAGTCTGTATTGGTAAAGTCCTCCAGAAATACCGAAGGATAAGCGGCGCACCTCTCTCCTATCAAAATCAATATGGTAGCTGTAGGTTCCGTTGATACCAATGGAAGAAGTAGGGCCTGTTTTGTCATAAATCAAGTAACCTCCAACGCCCATGGGATCGTCTTCGAAGTAGTGTCGATAACCAAGCGTGGCCGTTTCTGGCGCTCCAGGCATTCTGTGCCATTGACGACGATAGGTGGCGGTGACTTCCTTGTGCTCGTCTACGCCTGTTAGTGCTGGATTGATAATGAAACCGTTTTGACGGTATTGGCTGTAGAGGGGAAGTTGTTGAGCCGTTACTTGTTGGGTGAATAGGAGGATCAGGAGGGCTATTAGGGAAAGGCGAGCTTTTGAATCCTTTTTAACACATAAGGCATATAAGTCACATAAGAAATTCATAGAAGAAGTTTTTTTGTTTTTTATTTGCCACAAAGAACACAAAGGAACACATAGTTTTTGGCGTGAAAAATTTTGAACCATATAAGATTCATAAGAACATATAAGCTGACCTAACGAAAATGTCGTAAGAGTCGTCTATTTAACATAAAAATAAATATTCGGACACTATCGCACGATGGTTAAGGGACCTTTGAAAATTTGGGTTTGGCCATTGACCACTACGGTGAGGATATAGTAGTAGGTTCCTCTTGGTAGTGCTTTGCCTTGGTACATTCCGTTGAATTCTTCGATGTAGGGTTTTTCATTGTAGAGGATATCGCCGTATCGATTTAGGACAGTGACTTCGTTTTCGGGGAAGGCGTCCAAATAGCTGATGTGCCAAGTGTCGTTCGTGCCGTCACCATTTGGGGTGAAGGCATTGGGAATTTTTACTTCGTCTTCATCTGTAGATAAGATGGTGACGAGGACGCTAGCCGTATCAATGCATCCCTCTAGGCTCTCGCCCCAAACCGTGTAAAGGGTAGTTGAATCTGGTGTTGCGGTGGGCTGTTCGCAGTCATCACAATCTAAAGTTTCGGAAGGACTCCAAGTATAGAAGGCACCTCCTTCAACATTCAAGGACGCACTTACACCATAATATATAGCCGTATCCGCATAAGCGATGATTTGTGGGATAGGATACACGGACACGGATAGCGTATTGCTTTGAAATTCACAACTTTCTAAGTAAGCAAAGACTTGTATCGAATCCCCATCAAGCAAATTATTCGTTGAAAACTGGTTGGAGGAATTCGATTGCGCTAGCGTTTCATTCCAATAAAAATCATAGCTGTCGAAACCTGATGTAGCGGTAAAGGTGATAGCCTCTCCATCACATACCCCTGATGCTGAAGCTTCTACAAAGACACTCGCATTTAGGATATTCACAACGACCTCATTACTACGATAATCACAGTTATCATCGGTACCGATTACGCTAAGCGTATCTCCTTGGGAAAGCATTGCATTTGTGTAAACATCCGATGGGCTTACTTGTACGGACTGACCATTAAGGAAAAATTCGTATTGGTTAAATCCTTGGCTTGCTGTGAAATTAAGTGTTTGACCTTCACAGGCTAGGGTATCGTCTATTGTTAATTGAATGGAATTACTGTAAATGGTGATGACGACGGGTTCGCTATCATATACGCAATTGTCATCCGTTCCGCGCACCATTATCGTAGCACCGTCGCTTAGCGTGGAAGTGGTGTAAGTGTTACTAGCACCAGATTGTACGGAAGTGAAATTGACAAAAAACTCGTAATTGTTAAAGCCTGGTGTCGCTGTAAAGGTAAAGGAATCGCCTTCACAGGCTGCTAAAGCATTCGCTGTCAAATTGATACTATTTTGATAGATACCTACCGTAATGGCATTGCTTTCAAAAGTACAATTATCGTCCGTCGCTTCTACGAAGACCACATCACCATTTCCTAGGCTGTTTGTGGCAAAAACATTGCCTGCTCCTGATTGGCTCAGGGTATTATTGATGTAAAAATCATAATTGTTATAACCTGAGGTGGCTGTAAATGTAAAGGTTTCGCCTTCGCACAAGATAAGTGTATCCGCCACAAGCCCTAGCGTATTTTGATAAATGGTCACTTCAATAATATTGGAAGGATAATCACAGTGGTTATCGGTCGCAATCACTTGCACATCATCAAAATTGCCTAGGGGCGAGGCGAAAATATTACTTGCACCATTTTGAACCGTGACGCCATTTACTTGAAAATCATAGGTATTAAAACCTGTCGTAGCAGTAAAGGTAAAGGTTTCTCCTTCACAAGCGATAAAATTATCAACAGATAAATCGACTTGATTTTGGAAAACATTGATAACGATAGGATCACTTTTGTAGTCGCAATTCGCATCTGTACCGACCACGGTAAGTACATCTCCATTGTTCAGCATACTATATATATAGGTGTTGAAGGGACCACTTTGCACGGTGATTCCATTCACTTGATAGTCATAATTCAGGAACCCCGGAGTGGCTGTGACGATAACACTATCATAAAAACAAATAGCTGTTTCCGAAGCTGTTAGAAGGATTTCATTCATATACACTTCTGCCGTAACGGGACGGCTAAAGTAGGTACAATCATCGTCTTGTGCAACCACATACACTTGGTCACCATCAAGCATAATCGAGGTGTAGGTACTATCTGTTCCTGATTGTACAAGGACATCATTGGTGTAAAAATCATAATTTAAAAATCCTCCATCCGCTACAAAGGTGTGCGTTTCTCCTTCACAAACAGGATTTTCCATCATGCGAAGATCGATGGAATCACTTATCGTTGCTAAGGCAAAAGCGGGAAAGGTATAATCTGAAATGTAATTATTGGACGCTAAAAATTCGAGATTGTAAGAAGCGTTTATTCCAGTAGCTACGCCGCCTGTTACTTCCCATTTTGGATCATTTTGCCAATGCGCTATACTATCCCAAGCGCCATCAGTAGCAGCATCGTAGTGAATTTTCACCAAGGCCGAGTCTATCCCTTGCATTTGATAGATTCTATGATAAAAGGCAGGATTGATTTCACAAATAATGCTATCGCGATTCTCTCTATCAAAATTTTCAGTAGTCGCATCAACATTGGCCATTCGAAGCTTAAAGACATTAGGAGAAGCCGAACTCAAGGTCAAATCAATGGGTCGAAACCGAGTTGTACCCAAGGAAGAACCTACTGGAAATGAATAGGTTTGCGTATTCGCGGTATGTCGCAACAGTCCTCCATCTTCCAAACTACTCACAAAACCTCCTTGCTGATTCACCGCATCTAAGTCGGTATTAAAAACATGAACAGCATTGGTATCTAGATTAAATTCTCGGTCATTAAGCCGCAAAAAACCATCGACAAAAACGCCTAGATCGCCATACTTAATTCCAGTACCTTCCATACGTAAATCGTAGAAGCGCGTGGTATCAAGACCTCGAATGCGTTGGTCTTCATTTTTAAGAATAACGACGCCCTCCCCTACACTACTAAAGGCCTCATTTCCAGCATCATTCACCCAATCCTCAAACAGGTAAATAGTATCACTATTATGAAATAAACCGTCGTTGGTATTGATAGCATCCCCATGAATGGACATAAATGCCCCATTTTTAACAGAAATAAGCCCACCATGGTTACTTAGCGGCAATTGGGCTGCTAGTAAAAGCGGGAACATCAACAAGAATCCTATGCTTAATCGTCTGGACAAATCAGGTGTTATCTAGTGGAGAATGACTTCGAGATACTACAGCCTTGTTTTTGTGGTGTTTGTCGCTTGGGAAGATTTTCTAGGGATAGGTAAAGTTAGAAATACCTTATGTATTAACAAAATTTTGGGGATTGGATTTTTTGGAGCCTAAAGGCTACTTTTAAAATCAATCGACAAATTCATCTTCATAAATAAGTCCTAATCTTTCAACAAACACCAGAGAAAGATAGATATAGCTCTGAAAATTTTCGAGATAATCAATCAAACACATCCAGTCACCAACAACCAAACACTACATATTCCTACAATACTGCCCTCCCACAAAGCTAAACCCTAGAAATTCCAAGTCACATAAATCTCGAAGCCCATAGAAGCACTGGATACTGTAATTTTTTCTGGGTAATTAGAGCGATAAGGAATAAAATAGATACCTCCCATAAAAGTCGAACTAGATCCATCCTCATCATAAAGACCTATAGTCCAATAATTATTAAGACTAGTCACCTCCTTCGTAGGGTTAAGAGTGTACGTTAGGGGTAATGTATTTACATCATACCTTGTATTCGTAATTCTACCAGAAGAATTCGCAGTCGATCCTAAGGTTAAGGAGATAAAAATGTCAGGATCCCCCAAATAATCCCAATCTACACCATTAGAAGCTTTTTCAGGAAAATTCAGCACATCTATTTGTGTAATCGTTAAGGAAGTTGCATTTAGTCGATCACTACAATCTGCACCACTATAACCAACAGGACAATCACATGCACCATTATTGCAAGTACCTCCATTTTGGCAATTAACATTAAAACAAGGATCCAATATTTCGCATTGTACCCCGCTATAACCAGGAGGGCATTGACATACCCCTCTTTCACAAGTACTTCCATTTAAGCATACTTGGCTAACACACAGGTCATCTATCTGGCAAAGTTCCCCACTATACCCCGTAGGACATTGGCAAGCTCCGCTGGAACAAATCGCTCCATTTTGGCACAAAGTCTCTTCGCAAGTATCTTTTTTACAAGAAATCAAATTGCACAAAAGAAATCCTAAAGACAGGAAAATTAGTATTTTGAATAGTTCCATAATATTAAACAAAAAAATGATTATAAAATTAAGATACTACATATTTTCGTCGTACCTCCGAAAATAATGTGAGCATGTCCGCAATAGTAATCGGGAGTCAGTGCGTATGCTTTAATACAAAATCATCAACAATTTGTTGGTTTTAAGGTTTTATCAAGTGCCTAATAAATGCGATTTGCTAAGATACATCTTTTTAGAAGAATCGATCTTATCTTACATAGAGAACCATTCTATATTCCTCCCCCTACATATTCCTCCGATACTGCCCTCCCACATCATAAAGCGCATTCGTAATCTGCCCCAGCGTACACACCTTTCCAGCTTCCATCAGCCCTTCGAAAATAT